>CAYYLF010000001.1:0-81928 GCA_964472425.1 uncultured Muribaculaceae bacterium
TTTTTCCCTTATTTACAGGGGTTTTCGCATGGTTACTTAATTGAATGTCAGTATCGAAGTGCAAGATTTTACCAGGTAGATAAAAATATTCGTTTCTATCGAGAATAAGTTTGTCTTGGACACGAAGTGTGTAGTCTTCCCTATCTTCTTCGGTAACGACTTTTTCGAGGTCGGAAAGGTCACTGTCGGCATAGAGACGGACGTCCACTCCTTTCAGGTAGTATATGCCATCTTGGATGTTGAGTACTTTGAATACTGTGTCGTGATTGTAACTTTTGCGAGTTACGTAATCTCCTTTGAGAATTTCCATATGTTTCACCAGTTAAGTATATTGTTAAGATTCTTTTTTTATTCTTTCGTGTAACAGAAAATCATATTTGTTTAGCATGAAAGAGATTTTGTATGGAGCTATTCATCATAAAAAAAAAGATAGAAATCTCTCTATCCTTTTTATGAATTTATAGGTTATACCTCGAATTACATTTCGTTTTTCTTTTTGAAATATACGACGATTATGGCACCAGCTATTACGATTATGGCGACTATCAAGATGTTTTTAATCGATTGATTCGAAGTTTTCTCTTCTGTCTTAGAAGGTTCTTTCTCCTTATCGTTTTTATCCGTAGTCTCATTTGGCTTCTTTTCTGGTTCTTTGTCATCTCCAGATGGCTCGTCTTCTATCGGCAAGTCGTTAGATGGTTCCTTGTTGCCAGAGTTCAAGTTGCCATTATTGTTGCTATTGCTACTTCCTTTGTTTGGATTACTAGGGTTGTACGGTATGACCGGATTGGAAGGTTGAACTGGCGTAGATGGATCTATCGGAGAAACAGGGTCGGAAGGGTCAGACGGATTTACCGGTTCTTTTGGGTCTTCCGGTTGTTCAGGCTGTTCCGGCTTTTCAGGATTTTCTGGTTGTTCCGGTACGTTGTCTCTGATAGAATCTACTCTCGCAGTAGCTCTTCCGACGTTTCCAGCTTCGTCTTCAAATACGAAGGTAAATTCTCCGTTCTTTTTGAAGGTGTATTCTCTACTGAATCCGTTGTTCGTGATGATGATTTTTTCGCTTTCGTTCGTAAGAGTCGCTACAACTTCGCCGTTCGTCTTCGTGGTGTATGCGATTTCGGCAGTCGGTGCGACTTTATCAATCCATGTGACTTTGGCAACGTGTTCTTTTATATTGTCTTCGTCTTCTTTGTCACTGTATTGGAAAGTGAAGCTTGTATTATTATCGAATGTATGAGTATTTCCTCCAGATACGATTTTAGCATCCACCTTGTGACCATCCTCGTCGAATACGTAAGGTTTTATGGTTGCGACGACATTTTTGTTGGTCAAGTGGGTAATGTCGTAAGATATGTCGCTCGTGATTATTTTGCCCGTATTTTCGTCGTAGTCGACCTTGACACTTTTATAAGTGATGTTTTCGGCTTTGTCTAACAATTTAAATTCGTGGCTTCCACTTTGTTCGAAGGTATATTCGAGTGGGTCGGTGATAGCTCGTTGTAAGCTTTTCAGTTCTTCTTTTTGAGCTTCTGTGACTTCGACGGCATTGCCGTGATTATCGTAGTATTCTTCACTCGTGATGGTTCCGTCGGTCATGGTCGTAACGTACGTTGCGACGGTAGGAATGTTTGAGTTGGTATTGACGTATGCAATCTTAGTGATACATCCATTTTCATCGACATATACCGTTTTGAAAGTTTTTCCATCGGAGTTCAAGTAAGAGACTCTCGTCACTTTTTTATTTTTTACTTCGATGAAATTTATCGGTGTATCATTTTCGTCTAGGAGATATACGTCTTCGCTTATGTCGGTGAGCGAAATACTTATTTTGTTGTTGTTATCGAGTTCGTAATTGAGGTCGGCGTCCGGTTTGTCTTTGTCAATCCAAGTAACTTTGGCTGTAGCCGAACCGGTTATTCCGTATTCATCGACGAATTCGAAGGTGAATTCGCCGTTTTCACTGAACGTATACGTGTCAGAACCGTCGTTATTCGTGATGGTTATGTTTCTACTAGGATTTATGAGTCTTGCGACGACTAAGTCGTTCGTAAGTTCTGTAGTACTGTAAGCGATTCCGGCAGTCGGATGTGGGTTTTTAGTCAAATCTTGATAGAGGTTGAATTCACGGGCAGTAAACCAGTTGCCGTTAGTGCGGTCGGCGACTATTTTGACGTATTGAACTTCTTTTTCATTCGTTATGTCGAAACTCTTGGTATTCGCTATAGCGTCTGCTATCGTGTTGGCTTGGTTGGTATACGTGATATTTTTCATGTTCGATAGCTCTTCCCAAGTCTCACCGTCCATACTTCCGTATACGGTTCCGTCGTAGATTTTACCATTGCCGCCTCCGGCTGGAACGAATTCAACTGCGGATAGAACGGCCGGTTTGTCGAGTTTGATAATTATGTAACGCTCTGTGTCGGTTCCGTTCCAAGCGCTGTGCCATCTCGTATTGTAGTTGGCATCGATTGCTTTGGCAGCTTGTCCACCTTGGTTCGTCGCTTCTGTCGAAACGCCGTGAATAGTAAGGTGTGAAACTGGAATGTATTTTCTAGTTTCAGGTTGATTGTCTGTCGTGAATGTAAACGTTTCGGATGGAGCACTTGCCAACGTCGTGCCGGTGGCGCCTTGTCTTATTTGAACAGTTTTGTCGCCAGTCAAGTCAGGCGATGCGACATTGTACGAAGTCCACGAATCGTTTTCGGTATAACGCCATTCGGTGTTTAAGTTAACTCCGACGATTCGGTTTTCTAAGTCGTTGGCGAATATGTCGGCCAGTTGTGCGCCGTCGGTGATGTCTATTTTGAAAAGATTTTCTTCATCATAGTCTACACCGACAATGTGAACATATATGTCGTTTTCGGAAGTTATAGATTCGATTTCTTTAGAAGTCAATTGCAGTTTGTGTTCTTGTTCTGCTGTAAACGATACTTCTTTCCAGGTAGTTTTTCCGTCTAAACTGTAATCCCAACGGATTCCACTGTTGTCGAATTTGCTAGATAGCACTATTTTTCCGGCATTGTCTCCGTCGAAAGAGAAGTTTGCAATCGAGTTATCTACTAAGCCCAATAGATAGCTTGCTTCGACTCTAGCAACGGATGGTTGATAAATCGTGTAATTGTCGGCCGTGTTGTTCGGCGTATTTTTAGCTTCATTGAGCATTCTAGTTTGTAATAATGCGAACATATATTGGTTTTCGATGCTGGTCAATTTAGGTTTAATCAAGTTTGTGAATTGATACATCGCTAGTGGGAAGTATTTCAAATCTTCGGCCATTTCCTCTGCTAGAGCGTAGTAATCGCTTTCTTTCTTGGTTGTGCTCGCGTTGTACAATTGAATCAAATCATACCATGCGTCGATATTAATAGGTTGAATCTCTATCGCTTTTCTCAACAATTCTTCTCGTTTTGCATCATTTCCACCGAATGATCTTGCCAACATTATGAGTTTTTCAGCTTTTTCGAAGTTTTCATAATCGTTTAGAGCTTCTTGGGCCATGGTCATGTAGACTACTTGATATGAGCCTCTAGCATAGGTACCATTACCCCATCCTAAGAGCATTCTTTCGCCTTTTTCGGATAGTGTCCAACCGCTTACGTTGTTGTCGATATTCCAGTATCCGTTTCCGGCCGCGTCTTCCGTATAATATAGGATGGCTGCGTGTCCAGGTTGACCGATGACTGTGGCCGCTATACCGTGCGTTGCACGAATGTTAGAACCAGATTTAGAAATACCACCACAGACGGCTCCCGTACCAAATTTGTTTCGAAAGTTCATCCAAAGCTTATATACTTTGTGGTCAGCTGTTCCACGTGTAATACCATAGTCGTACAATTTTTTCCCGTTTACAGAGAACAAATCGTTGAAGTAGTCGTAATTGGCCTCATCATAATAAACTGGACTGGAATAGTTAGGCCATACATAAGCCATATATGGATGTGGCGTCAACCAGCCCCATGCGCTTGCTGGAGCGGCGTCGATTTTACTTTGAACGTATTCGTTCAACCAAACGATGGATTCATCATCTATTAAGTTATTCATTACGAAACGCATTTCTTCGACACTATATTTTTCGAACCATTTTGTGATATTTATAGCCTCAGTAGCTTTGAATTTGTCATTTTTGTGCAGTTCTTTGAATATTTGATAACGCGTGATTGCATCAGATTGGTTTTCCGCAGCGCCTGGTTGCATCCAAAGTGCAACTCTTTGAGAGTGAGTCAAAGATAGTGCTATAGCCATTCTCAAGTATAAATCGCCAAGGACCGTATCGTATTTGGTGGTTTCTTGGATTTTGAAATCGTCTTTATATGCCTTATATAGTTTAGCTAATTGAGTCAAGGAATTATAGTAGCTTCCTCCGTCGGGAGTTCCGCCAAGGATGTAATAGCGCAAGGCTGTTGCATCGGTCATGAGCCAATCTAAGACTGCCGAGTTGTCTTCATTGGCATTATAGAAGGAATTTATAGTGTATTGTCCGACTCTGTTTATGAGTTCTCTTTTCAGTATCGTAAATTCGAGGTCGCCATCTATCGTGGCTTGACCCGTATATTTGGAGTTGATTTGAGCATCGAAATCCTGTACAGAAGGTAAGACGTAATTGTCCTTGACTTCTTTTACAAATTTGGCATCGGCATAGACGGAGTGGTCGTTTCCGTTTGCGCCGTTTGAATCGATGTACAGTTTTAAATAACGAACTCCTTCGAGTGGGATAGATACAAATGTTGCGTTTTCTCCTGGCAGTTTCTTTATACTGTCCGTCACTTCGGTCCAGTTTTTATTATCTGTGGAAGTATAAAAGTGGTAAATGACACCATTTCCGCTCGATGTTGAACTGTTCATTCCGATGAAGGTCGTGAAATAATTGTACGTATCATCGTTGTTGTTGAGATCGTATACGAGTGTAGAAGTCGCATGCGCAAAGACACCTTTTTGGAAAGAAAACCAGTTGTTTTCGATTTTCAAGGTTATCAAAGCACCGTTTTGACCTTTGTCGTATACGATACTTCCGTATCCACTTCGCTTGACGATAGGCTCAACTTCGCTCAAGTATTGAACTTCGTTTTCTTCTAGCGCCCTATCATTATACGCGTAATATGGAATAGTTTCTATATTCTGAATTTCGGTGTTTTTTATGTAATTATCGAAGTTTGCACAGACATATATGCCACTTATAGCAGTTAGCGATATAATTGCTCCCAACAAACCTTTTTTAAATCTATTTATATTCTTTTTTGTCAATTTTATCATAATACTTCTCCCCTTTTTCATGGTTGGTTATTATAACACTTTTTTCTTTTTTTTCAATAGTAAATTGCTTTTTTTGGGTAATTTCCGCTATTTCTACCAATAGTATACACCCGGTTCGTTTTCTTTACAATAACTTGTGTAAACTATGTACATTTACTTTACGAAACAATAAGTTCAGATGGTTTTATTTGACGATAAGAAAAACCGAGTAATAACTTTTATTCGGTTTTATAGTTCTAGTTACTTTAGCATATGTTCGTTTTTTCAATTTGGTGACATATTATTGCTGATTGTCAGTTTTTCAAGGGTCGTTTGAGTCCCATTCTTTACGTCTGACTCATTTATTGGGTACTTAACGACGATTACTCAGCGGTTCTTTTCGGTCGTGACTTTTATGAGGTCGGTGTGATTAGTATCGGTTTTATACTCGCGGCTACGCCTTTCATATATCCTCTTTTCTTTTTGGTCAAGGACCATTACTATTTATTTTTCGAATCAGTCTTCTTTTGTGCTTTCGAGTTTAATAAGAAGGTCGACGAGGTCTTCGTCATAGAGGTAGCTAAATCCGCCCTTTTCTCTCGGCAAAGTGCATCGTTTAAGTTCTTGGAAAGCGATTTCTTTGCTTTTAGGGTCGTTGTATACTCTTCTAGAAGTCATGGCATCGTAGGAGTCGACTATTCCGATTATGCGCGCTCCGAGGTTCGGGATTATTCCTTGGGGGTATCCACTTCTGTCCATGCGTTCGTGGTGTTCTTCGATTATTTCTAAAGTGTCTTCGTCGACGACATCTTTTAGAAGGTCGCGGGCGAGTTCAACATGAGTTTTTACTATTTCGTATTCCTCGTCGGTTAGTGGACCCGGTTTGCCGATTATGTCTTTCGATATGAGATGTTTTCCAATGTCGTGGAAAAGTCCAGCGAAATAAATCGATTTGGTCGTCTTTGTGTCTAGTTCTAGTTCGTCGGCCATCCTTTTGGCTAAATGAGCGACTCGCAGGGTGTGACCGTTTTCTTTTCCTTCTTCTAGTTTTTCAATTTCAAAATTCCATTTTTGGAGTTCAGCTATTTTGGCATATTTGGGGTCTTTCTTAGCTGAGGATTTCAGCTCTTTTTGACTGATGCCTAGCATATCGTAGTAGGTGGCGATTTCTTCTTGGGTATTTTTTTGATTGTGGATGAGATTAAATAAATGTATCATAGGTACTCCTTTTTTGGTGATATCTTGTGAATCATCTGTTCTATGTTTTTATTTTATCAAATCGACGAGGCAAAGTCTACGATTATGTGCATTAACGAGGTGAGTTTATCGCATTACTTTTTGTCATGTGGTAGATTCTTGTGCTTTTCTTGCATCCGTTTCTCAAAATCAGTTTGGTCATATCGAAAGTTCGGTTCCGGTATGCCGAGGTTTTCGCTTTCGGCAAATGGAGAGAAGGGGTCGAAGTCTTCGAGCATGGCTTGCCAGTAATCGAGTTCGTCATCCATGTTATTCCCAAGAGCGTCTTTTTCGAAATATTTGGCGAGGACTTTTAGAGTCGAGATGGCTATTTCTCTTTTCATCTGTTCTCGTTTGAAGGGTTCGAGGGCAAGAAATTGTTTCATCGTGATATCGTTTATCAAAAGGGTGTCTTCTAAATACTTAGAATAGTCGACTTCTCGTTTGGCTCTCATAAGGTATGGACGTTCTTTTAGTTGGATACCAGTAAGGTAGTCGGGATGGACGTCTAGGTATTTGGCTATGCTATCTATAAGGTCCGGCGGCATGATTCCCTTTTTGAGGTAGCGTCGAATGGTCTTTTCCGTTCTTCCTATGTCACCATAAGCATCGCCGAGTTTTCTGATACTCGAGTTTTTGGATTTAATTACATGCAGAAAATGTTGCCGATTTACTGGTACAGTTTGTATAATCTTGTTAGCCATAGTCATATCCTCCTTCTTAGTGCGGACATTTTGGGCTAAAATGCCGCGCGAAATCGACCGCGTTCGTATTGACTTTGTCTATCGAAACGAATATAATTTAATTATATTAGATGCGGACATTAATGTCTATAAATAGCAACTATTTGGAGGAAGATTATGAATAAGGAGAAAAGTTGGAAAGATTGGATGAGAAAGAATAAGACGATAATCTTTGCAGGCGTGAGTGGTTTTGTGCTCGGGGCCGTCGGAGCAAGTCTATTCTTAAACAACAAGGAGGTTCTCTTAGAGGCATTCGGCATAGGTCGAGTTAAAGGTCTCGAGGTTACGAAAGTTGCAGAATCAGTAATCGAGAGTAAGTCGGCTACTAGTGTATCTGAGACTTGCAGTGACACAGTGAAGGATTTGGAGGATAGTATCGATTTCGTTTTTACGGATGTTCGAGAATACATACGCAAATTGCCGATGGGGCAGAAAGCATCGGCTTTAAAGATTGAAAGTGCCCTGAGAAACGGACGTCCTTTAGAGGACGGACAGACTTTCGTGGGTGCGTATCGGCGTAGAGTGCCGTTGGCTTAAAGGAGGGAAAGAGGAATATGAGTGCATTTAGCTTGTTCAAAAAGAAAAGTTGGGAAGAGAGGCACGCCTGGGATGGACGTGATTCGATGGTTTGTCCGAGATGTGGAGAGAATATGACGAAACGGTTCGACTTCTCGGCGTGGTGGTGTGAGAATTGCCACGATGGTCTTCCAGATGAAGAGTGCGAAGTCGAGAGCGATGAGGTCTTGAGCGTATACGACGCGGCGGTCATTTGGGCGTCTCACGGCAAGGATGAAGATTATATGTTCGGGTACTCGGAGGAAGAATTGGAAGATGCTTTGTAATTAAAAGGCCACATGTTCGGTTGTGGTCATTTTTTGTGTTTAGAGTGTGGAAGTGAGGTCTAAAAAGACATCGAGGCCTAGTTCTTCGGCTCTATTCGTGAGGTCGAATCCGTGTCTTTTTAGGATGGTTTCTAATTTTATTCTGTCGCGGCTTTTGAGATTGTTGCCAATCGTCTTGCGCTTAAATTGGAAGGAGTCTCTGAGGAGTCGTTTGAATTTTGGGTAATCTATTTCTTGCCGCTTTTTTGGGGTAAGTTTGAGGACAGCACTATCGACGTTGGGGGCAGGAATAAATTTTTCGCGGGTGACGTCGGTCACTTTTTGTATTTCGTAATGGTAATTTAAGAGTACAGTCATGTATCCGTATTCGCGATGGCCCGGTGTAGCAAGAAATCGCTCGGCAACTTCTTTTTGAACCATTATGGTAAAGCCGTTGTGCTCTATTTCCGAGTCGATTATGTGTTCTATTATCGGGGTCGTAATGTAGTATGGCAGGTTTCCGACGATATAGAGATTTTCGTAGGAGTATTTTTGTAAAAATTTGAAAATGTCGACTTCCAAAAAGTCGGAATAGACGATTTCGGTCTTTTCATCTTCGAGAGGAAGCAAATATTTTTTAGTGTCTTCGTCTATTTCGAAGGCGACGAGTTGAGCACGATAATTTTTGAGTTTTTTTGTGATGGCTCCCCCACCCGGGCCTATTTCGATAATCAAGTCATTTTCGGTCGGGTTTATCGAGCTCACAATTTTGTCTATAGTTTGGTCGTCACGTAGGAAGTTTTGCCCATATTTTTTTTTGAATTTGAATTTAGTCATTTTTTTCACCTCTTCAATAGTATCACATTTTGGAATAAATAAAAAGAACTCACGAAAGCTCGCGAGTCCATCCAAAGCGAAGGATGTCGTAGTTTATCTTTTTGCTTCCGACTTTCGTGATAGCAGTATCGACCGAATCGACGAGTAAGTCGAGAGTCGTGCCGGTAACTCCACGGTCGAGGACTATGGCAGTTATTTCTCCCGTCGAAGAAAGGGTGTCGTTTTTAAATCTAACTATGGAACCACATGGCAAGCTAGTCGAAGAAGCAACTATGCGGACTGTCCCGTACTGTGAATCGTCGTAAGTCGTCGTACCATCGAGAACGTTTTGTCTGTTGCAGCCAAGGAAACCGGAGCAAAGTGGACAGTCGGCTACATAGCCAGTTAAAGTACCATTGTAAGTGTCGAGAACCGTGTTTAAATCGGTGGCCCGGAAGTTTTGGATGACTTTAGCCATCGCATTGAGGTCGACGTTTTTGTTCAGATTGGTATTGGTCGATGAAGTTACGGTCGTGATACTGCTGTTTTGGAAACAGAGGATGACTCCGATTAAGAGGCTAGCGCATATCACTTTGTAGAGCGTCTTTACTTTTTTCATCCATCTTCTACTCCTTACTGTGCAACAGTTTATCATAAAAGTGGTCAAATGTCAAAAAGGTCATGTACGTTCTTTTGGGTGATGGCGCTCACTTCTTCTAGAGTGAGATTTAGTTCACGATCGACGAAGGTGGCAATGTGTCGAATGTTGGCCGGTTCGTTGGTGGTTCCTCGGACTGGTTCGGGGGCGAGGTACGGCGAGTCGGTTTCTAAAAGGATGCTTTCTACTGGAATGTTTGCTAGCACTTCTTTGAGTCTGGCATTTTTGAAAGTTAGGACCCCTCCGAATCCGAGTTTGTAACCCATCTTTATATATATGTTGGCTGTCTCTAGTGAACCGCTAAAACAATGGATGGAACCGGTAACTGATGGATATTTTTTGAGAATGGCGATGGTATCTTCGGTTGCGTCGCGAGAATGTACTATGACCGGCTTATGATATTTTTCGGCGAGAGCGAGTTGACTTTCGAAGAGTTCCTTCTGTCTTTCTCGGTCACACGGTTCGTAATGGTAATCGAGGCCTATTTCTCCAATTGCCACTATCTCGTCGATGGCGTTTTCGATTATACTCAGCTGTCCTTTTTCGAAATTATCGATGTCTTCCGGATGAAACCCGAGGGCGGCATATATACTTTCATATTTTTGTGCGAGAGCGAGAACCTCGAGGTTCGATTCACGGTTGGAGCCATTTACTATCATTTTCGTTATGCCGGCAGCTTTAGCATTTTCGATTATCTTGTCGATGTCTTCGTAGTATTCTTTCAGTATATGACAGTGTGTATCTGTAAACATTTTAATCACCTAGAAAAAGTATAGTTAAAAGTCCGAAAAAAGTAAAGAATTATTTCCCGGGAAATAATTTTGGAAAAAAAGATGTCCATAAAACATCTTTCTTCTATTCAGTTGGGAGTTCCAACCTCCCAAAAAGTGGATGAGGTTCCATAGTGACGGTGTATGTGTCTCCACTTCTATAACTAGCCGTCTCGAAGTTCTCTTCTCGTTTACCTATTTGGGAAAGCGCGTCTTTTGAACTCGTTGGCATGAAGGGCTCTAAAAGAATGGCAGTCACGCGAATCGATTCTAGGAGATTGTATAGGACAGTTTGTAGTCTGTCTTTTTTCGACTCGTCTTTGGCGAGGACCCATGGGGCCGTGTCGTCGATGTACTTGTTCGAGAGTCTAAGTATGTCGAAAATTTCTTCCAAGACTTTGGACACTTGGAGATTGTCTATCTTTTCGTCGGTCGTGTGTTTGAGGTTATCGATTTTGGAAATCAATTCGTCGTCCAGAGGTTCTGTGACTTTAGTATCCTCGACGTGGCCTTGGAAATATTTGTTAGCCATGCCTATCGTGCGGTTGACGAGATTGCCCCAGATATTCGCGAGGTCCGAATTCGTACGGTTGATGAGGGCTTCTTCCGAAAAGTTACCGTCGTTTCCGAAAGGAATTTCTCTTAGAAGAAAGTAGCGAACGGCATCGACTCCGTATTTGGCTATGTAGTCGCGAGGGTCTTTGTAGTTGCCGAGGCTTTTAGAAATCTTGTTTCCTTCGATTATGAGCCAGCCGTGGCCGAATACTTTATGAGGCAACGGCAAATCTAGGGCCATGAGGATTATTGGCCAAATTATGGTGTGAAATCTGACTATTTCTTTTCCGACTATGTGGACATCCGCAGGCCAATATTTTTGGAATTTGGAGTCGTCGTCCGTCGAGTAACCGAGTGCGGTGATGTAATTTGAGAGAGCGTCGAGCCAAACGTATACGACGTGTTTTTCGTCGAAGGTGACTGGTATTCCCCAATTGAAGCTCGTCCTAGATACACATAAGTCTTCGAGGCCCGGCTTGATGAAATTGTTGAGCATCTCGTTTTTGCGCGATTCTGGTTGAATGAAGTCGGGATGTGTCTCGATGTATTCTTCTAGTCTATTTTGATATTTGGACAGTTTTAAGAAATAAGCTTCTTCACTGACTTCGTGAACTGGACGACCACAGTCGGGACATAAGCCGTCTTTAGCTTGGGTTTCAGTCCAAAAGGATTCACATGGCGTGCAATAGAGGCCTTTGTATTCGCCTTTGTAGATGTCGTCTTGGTCGTAGAGTTTTGCAAATATCTTTTGAACGATGGCGACGTGGTCTTCGTCGGTCGTGCGGATGAAGCGGTCGTAGGTGATGCCGAGGCTCTTCCAGAGGTCTTTGGCGTTTTCGACTATCTCGTCGACGTATTTTTGCGGAGTTACTCCGGCTTCTAAAGCTTTTTTCTCGATTTTCTGACCGTGTTCGTCACTTCCCGTCAAAAAGTAGGTATCGTATCCATCCAATCTTTTGTATCTCGCGATGGCATCCGCGATTATCGTACTGTAGCAATGTCCAATGTGGAAGTTGGCAGATGGATAATAGATTGGGGTCGTAATGTAGAATTTCTTTTCCATTTTGTTTTCCTTCTTTCTAAATAAAAAAATCACGAATTTAAGGACGAGTTGGAGACCCGCGGTACCACCTTAATTCATGATAATCATGCACTTTATCCTTTAACGCAGGTATACGTTTGAACTCCAAAACCATGTTCGATTGCCCTATCCACTATTTTGCACCAACCAATAGTTCTCTTGGCGACTCGGGCTAATTTACTCTTTTCTTCTCAGTTCAATACGTCAATAATATCACAGAAGACCGGTCAAATCAATAGTTATTGAGTTGTTTTTCGATGAGAGTTGCAAAAATTTTGAGTGTATCTGCATTGTTTAATTCGCATTCGCGATTGTACTCGATGAGGAGTCCTGCGCGGTCACCATCGACTATGATGGGCAGAATATTCGCATATCCCATCAGAATGGAGTCTTCGAGCAGGTATTTTATCTGTTCGTTTTTGCATTCCGTACAAGTAGCGAGGAGATTTTTTAGGTCTTCTCCGAGAGTCTTGCCGACGTATGCTTTGTCGGTAGAAGCGAGAACACTTTCCCTCGTAGTTAAAATATATTCGTTGGATGTGGTTCTAGAACCGACATCGAGAAGAAAGTTTGCATATTCGGCTATGTCCGGCAAGGCCGAGTATTTTTTGATGCGTATTTCGTCGTCTTCGATGTATATTTCTAGAGGTTCGCTGTCTTTTATGTGCAGTTTCTTGCGAATGTCTTTCGGAATAACTATTCTTCCGAGTTCATCGATTCTTCTAATGTTACTATTTTGTGCCAAAGTTATCACCAACCAATATTATTTTAAATGAAATAATCGATTTTATACTCTATTTTACTTGATTATTGATAGTATCCAAGAGTTCGTACAGATAGTAGATGTAGTTTTTATTGATGAGGTTAGTATTCAGAGAGATGCGAATTTCCTTGTTTTTGTAGCTTATCTCGAATTTTGGGCAGATGTTGTAGCTTTGCAGGAACAATTTTTCCCCGTCGATGCGGTTTGAGATGTCTTCCGGAAGTACTATCGTTATTTTCTTTTGCATTTGAATTATCGTCTTTATACCGAGGGTGCGAATCAAACCTTCTGTACAACGCTCGAGCATGTATATTTCCATGGTCTCATCTATACGCCCAAAGCGGTCTTCGAGCTCGGATTTGACGGCTAAAAAATCGGTTTTAGTAGTAATCGTATTTATGAGTTTGTGTATCTCGATTTTGATGTTTTCGTCCGAGACATAATCATCTTCGATGTGCGTGGCCGTATTGAAGATGACGTTCGTTTCTTCAGGTTCTTCTTCGAATGTCCCTTCGAGTTTGCCTACTTCTTCGGTGACCATCTTAGTGTAGAGGTCGAGGCCGACGGCATCGATGAAGCCGGCTTGTTCACTTCCCAAAAGGTCGCCCGCCCCGCGAATGGCGAGGTCGCGCATGGCTATTTTGTATCCACTTCCGAGCTCGGTGAATTCTTTAATCGATTCTAGTCGTTTGGTAGCAGTTTCCGTGAGCATATGAGCCGGCTTGTACATGAGGTAGGCATAGGCGATTTTGTCACTTCGGCCCACACGGCCTCTTATTTGGTAGAGTTGGCTAAGACCGAAGTTGTCGGAGTCTACGATGATTATAGTGTTGACGTTCGGAATGTCGATTCCAGTTTCGATGATGGTCGTACATATCAAAATGTCGTATTCTCCTTCTATGAAGTTTTCCATAATCGAGCCGAGTTCTTCCGAGGACATTTGACCGTGACCACAGACTATTTTTGCTTCGGGGGTGAGTTTCTGTATTTTGGTTTTGTAAGTATTCAATTCGTCTATTTTGTTGATGAGGATGAACACTTGGCCCGAACGAGTCATCTCTTTGTAGATGGCATCTTTGATAATGAGATCGTTTTCTTCGATGACGTAGGTCTGTATCGGGTAGCGGTTCACAGGTGGCGTATCGAGGACGGATAAGCTTCTGAGTCCACTCATGGCCATTTTGAGTGTGCGCGGGATGGGCGTGGCCGAGAGGGTAAGGACGTTTACATCGTTCTTCATCTTCTTTATTTTTTCTTTGTGAGTTACTCCGAAGCGTTGCTCTTCGTCGATTACCAAGAGACCGAGGTTTTTGTACTCGATTTTGTCGTTTAGAAGTTTGTGTGTTCCTATGACTATGTCTACTTTTCCAAGTTTGAGGTCTGTGAGAATGCGATTCACATTTTTGGTCGAGACGTATCTATTTAAGAGCTCGATGCGGACTGGAAAGTCGGAGAATCTCTCGAGAGCACTCGTGTATTGTTGTTTGGAGAGGATGGTCGTCGGACAAAGGTAGGCAACTTGAAAACCGTTCATTATCGTTTTGAACATCGCTCGGAATGCTACTTCGGTTTTTCCGTATCCGACATCGCCACATAGAAGTCTATCCATAGGGGCCACTTGTTTGAGGTCGTAGTCTATTTCTTTGATGGTCTTTTCTTGGTCTTCTGTGAGAGTGTACGGGAAGTCGAGGGCGAATTTTATTTCGTCTTCGAAGTCTTTGTACGGCGTGCCGATTGCTCTTTGACGATTCGAATACAGTTTTAGAAGTTCACCAGATATATCCCTTATTCGGTTTCTCGTTTCGCTTTTCTTTTTGGCCCAGGCGGTCGAATTCAGTTTGTTTAGTTTAGGAGCTCGACCGAGGTTAGACGAGTATTTGTAGAGTCGGTTTATCTTGTCGACGGGAAGGTAGACTTTGTCGTTTCCCAAATATTCGAGTTCGATATAGTCTTTCATGAGTTCGCCGTTTTTAATCGTTTTGAGGCCACGGTATATTCCTATTCCGTGCAGCTCGTGAACGACATAGTCGCCTATAGAGAGGTCCGTGTAGTTTTTGACTTTGCGACCGACTTTTATAGTATTTTTATATTTTATGTCTCCGCGCGTGGTGCGGTCTATATCGGACGGGGCAATCAGTACATAGTTATCGAAGATGAAACCATGGCCCGCGGTCGAGTCAATTATGTTTATCTTATTTGGGAAGATGTCGTTCGCATTCGTTATGAGGGCATCGGGGAATAGGTCCATAATCTCATTCTTTTGTTTGGAGTTTTCGAGCGCAAAGACAATCGTTTTGGTGGAAAGCTCTTTGAGGCAGAATTTCTTTAGTTGTTCGAAGTTGCCACCAAAGTTTTCCATCTCTTTAGATGAGTAGACCAATGAGTCAGGACGGGAGATAGCATTTATAGTTTCGAGTTTGAACGATTTGGTGAATGCTATTTCTTCGAAACTGAACATATATTTCGTGTCGGCGGCAAGTTCTTTGCTCAAGTTGTATTCGAATCGTTCGGTTTCGAGGTTTTTGTAAGCGAGTTGAATTTGCGATTCGTCTATCAAAAAGCGAGTTTCGTTTTGGAGATAGTCCATGATACTGTTCGGCTCGGTGATGACTTCTTCATTGAACCTTTTCAGTTCGGCAGACTCGATTGTGGATGTCGTCAATTGGGTGTTTTCGTCGAACTCTTTAATCGAATCGAGGTCGTCGCCGAAGAATTCTAGTCGGATCGGAGTGTCGCGGTCGACGGGAAATATATCTATGATAAAGCCCCGAACGGCATATTCACCTGTAGTCGTGACCAACGATTCGCGATGGTATCCGAATTCTTCGAGTTTTTGCAAAATTATTTCCCGGGAAATAATCGAGGGGGAAGGGTCGATGATTAAACTCTGTTGTTCATTTTTATTGGGTAGGTATTTTAGGTATCCCATGAGCGAAGTGACTACTATGTGTTTTTTCTTTTCGCGAGTCAACTTTTCTAGAGTTTCTAGACGTTTTATTTTTAGGTCTGGAGATACGGCCAAAGCGACGGAGGCTAGAAAGTCGTCCATCGGAAAAAACAGAACATCGCTCGTGTATGCCTGTAAAGATTTATAAAAGTTGTTCGCCTCGTAAAGGGTACTCGTAAGAACTAAGACATTTTCTTCGTTGTTTGCAAAGTAGTTGGCTATGTAGAGGGCATCGAGTTCTTTCGTGAGACCGTATACGTAATAATCGGGAACGTATTTAAATTTTTCGGTGATAAATTTCATTTTAGTTCTCCGTAGTCATAATCGACCGTATGAGAGATGTCTCCTTTGATGAACGACTCTATGATGTTTACCGAATCTTCTATTAATGGGCCGAGCGTTTTTAATTCTTTGGAAGAAAATTTGCCAAGTACGTAGTCTTTGGTGTCGTGCGATGCGTCTTTGGAGATGCCAATTTTGTATTGAAAGAAAGCTTGCGAGCCGAGACGGTTTATGATGGATTTTATGCCGTTGTCTCCACCCGATGAACTATCGAATTTGATGCGAGCACGACCCAAATTTAAGTCGAGGTCATCCCTAATTATGAGAACATCATGCAAGTCTATTCCATAATAGTCTACGAATGGTCTTACGACATCGCCAGATAAATTCATATAACTTTGTGGTTTTAGAAAGATAACTTTTTCACCGAATAGTTTTTTTTCGACGTATAGGCCATTAAACTTGAGGGAAAATTTTTCGTCACTCAAATAGTTGTCGATTATCATAAATCCGACATTGTGTCTCGTATTTGCATATTCTTTGCCGGGATTTCCCAGGCCACATATCAATTTCATAATCAAACCTCCTCAAATATTCCTTGGTAAGTAGTTCTTTCTTTGGTCGTTACACCGATTATTTTGGGGTCATTCTTTTTGTAAGTCGAAGCCTCAATTAGAAAGAATTCGGCTGGTGCATTTGTCTTGGTGAAGACGAAGGCAATTTTCCTAATGCCGAATTTGGCTTCTTCTAGAAGATGGAGAGTTTCTAGAAAGCGGTCAGTTCGGTGAACCATGTAGAAAGTGCCCTTCTCTTTTAGATGCTTTTTGGCGATGGCAATGGTGTCTTTTAAGGTGATTGCTATTTCATGGCGAGCAAGTCTTTTAATCGGATTCTCGTTTTTTAGGGAGCTCGAAGTCACTTCGAAATATGGTGGATTACACGTGACTATGTCGTATTTATCGTCACTTTGAAACTCTTTCGCATCGATGTGAAAGATGCGAATACGTTCATCGAGTCCATTCTTCTGTACACTGAGTGTAGCAAGGTTGTAAACTTCACTTTGCAGTTCCAATCCGTGTATTTCGAGAGTCTCGTCCGCGTTTGCGAGTATCAGAGGGATGGGAGCATTGCCTGTACAGATGTCTAGTATTCTGTCATGGTGACGCGCATTTACAAATTCGGCGAGCAGAATGGAGTCTAAACTGAATTTGAAAAAATCACTGTCTTGATAGATTTTTAGTCCGTAATCGTAGAGGTCGTTCTCGACCGTCAATCGACATTCACCTTTTCAAATGTATTTTCATTTATCTTGACAGTGTAAGTTTTCGTGAGGACTTCGACATCGACTACAGTGACTTCGTGACTTTTGTAAGAGACTTTTTCGCCTACTTTGGGCAATTCTTTTCTATTTTGTTCGTAAAGGTCATTTTCATAGGTAAAGCAACAGAGCAAACGACCACATGCACCATTTATTTTTGTCGGATTGAGAGCAATATTCTGATTTTTGACCATGTTTATGTTTACCGTGTTTACATTTTGAAGATGATTGGTGCAGCAAAGCGGCCTTCCGCAGAGCCCAACGCCTCCAATTTCTTTAGCTTTGTCGCGAACTCCCACTTGGTGTAGCTCGATTCTCGTGTGGTATTTGGCTGCGAGTGCTCGTACCAGTTCTCTGAAGTCGACTCGTTCGTCCGAGACAAAGTTGAAGAGCAAGACCTTGCGGTCGAAGGTATAGGAAGCATCTATAAGGTTCATGTTGAGATTCATTTGTCTTATTTTTTCTTTCGTTTCGACTAGCGCTTTTTTGGCATCTTTGACGTTTTTCAAAAATCGGTCGTAGTCCGAGTCCGTCGCGACAGATTTTATTTCTTTAAGATTTTTGTTGCTCTTGTTTTGGTCATTTGTAATCGTTTCGACTACTCCAAGTTGAGTACCACGTTCGGTTTCGACGATTACTTTGGTACCTTTTTCGTATTCGGTTTCAGCAGAAAAGTTGTATACTTTTCCGCCTTCTTTGAATTTTACTCCCACTATAATCATTTATTTCACTTCTTTCAGGTCGAAGAACATTTTCTCGAGTAGCAAATCGGCATTCATATTTTTGGTCAATTTGTTGAGCAAAGTATTGATATATTTAGCCTTTTTTATGAGGGTTGGAAAATCGTTGTTTTTCTTGATGTAATCTATCAATTCGAAATCAGCGTTCTTCGGGTCTTTCAAATTACAGGCCATATTATAGTAGTTTTTTATCGAATTTTCAATCATTTGAGCATTTTCTTTTAACAGTTTGTCGCTCGATTTGGCTCGGTAAAAGGCGACATGATCTCGATTTTCGAGGGCAATTATGAGATTTTTGGTCAGTTCTCGTATTTCTTCTGGAATTTCTTGGTTCGATTGTGCATCGTAAATCATTGTTATTTTTTCACAACGAGATTTGATGGTCGGCAAAAGGAGGTCGGCATTGCACGTGACTAGGAAGCCAATTACGTTCTCGTTGGGTTCTTCGATGGTCTTCAATAGTTTGTTTGCAGAGTTTTCGGTCATTTCTTCAGCTGGCGAGATTATGTATACCACGTATTTTGAGAGTACAGGTTTAGTCTTTATGCGGTCTTGTAGTTCTAAGATGCGTTCATTTTTAATCGTCTTCCCATCACTGAGAATTATTATAAGCTCGAGGTACGTTTCGTTTATTATTTGATGTCGAGTCGTTTCGTCGCCATTCGATAAAAGGTTGGCAATCAACTCTTTGAGGTCATCGAGACATTTTTCGGCATCGTTCGTTTCAACTAAAAAAACGTGGGAATTAACATTCTCATCGAACTCGTTTTTTATTTTCATCATTGCTTCGTTTGCTTTCATAGTTCCCTCTTATATTATATCATAAGTAGCCCCACCAATATGAATAGACCTGGAAAGCCTAGAACTGCCACCGCGGATATCGTATAAATATTGAGCGGAATAAAGAGTTTTAGGCTTTCCATGATGATGTTAAATCCATATAATACGGCAAAGGCAAAAATTATTCGTTTTATCAGTTTCAGTATTATCTTCATATCTATCGGTAAATTATATGAAGACTTGGATAAATTATGCGACTTCTTTGCGGTCGTATAGTGCCCGTTCGAGTGTCAAAATGTCGAGATAGTCTATTTCGGCACCCATCGGAATACCATAGGATAATCTCGTTACTTTGATGTTTTGATTAGCCAGTATTTTTTTTAGATAGAGAGTGGTCGTGTCTCCTTCTATCGTCGGACGAAGGGCAATTATCACTTCGGCATTTTCGAGGTTTTTACATCTCGATATCAGTTTGGATATGTTCAAATCGTCGGGATTGACTCCGTCTATCGGAGAAATAAGCCCTCCTAAAACATGGTATACTCCTCGGTATTTGCCCGTTTTTTCGAATACAAAGATGCTCTTGTAGTCTTCAACGACACATATGAGATTATGGTCACGATTCGAATCTTCACATATTTGACAGATTTTTTTGTCGGTCAAGTGGCCACATTCTTCACATGTCTTGAAAGTCGTATCTATACAATCGATGGAATGGGCAAAGTCTTTAAGGTCATCTTTTTCCATCTTTATGAGAGCAAGTGCATATCTTTCAGCGGTTCTCTCCCCTATACCTGGCAACTTTTTGAAGTACTCTATCAAAGTTTCTAGTAGCTCGGGATAAATGTTCATTACATCAGTCCACCGAGTTGTTTGCTATAAGCACCGAGTTTGTTCTCGATTTCTTTATCGATTTTTTTGAGACAGTCGTTCATCGCGATAGTAATCATATCGGCTAGCATGTCTTTGTCTTCATTGAGGTCTCCCGTGTAGGTTATATCGACTCTCGTAATTTTTTTGTTTCCCGTCATAGTTATTTTGACCCATTCGGATTCGCCTACAAAGGTCATTTTGTAGATTTCCTCTTGTTTTTTAGTTATTTCCTTTTGCATTCTTTGGGCTTGAGCCATTAAATTTTGCATGTTCATATATTTTTTCTCCTTCTATGAAACTTCTACTAAGTTTTCAGTAAATAGTTCTTCAGCTTCTTTTTTTAGTTCAGAGCTGTCTTCTTCGAATTCTGGTTCATCTATATATTTATATTCTTTTTTGGATTTTAGGTTGTTTTTATATTTTTCTTTTTCTTTTTGCCAATCTTCCGCGGTAATAGCAATCGTCTTCGTCGTCAAGTCGTTTTGTTTGAGAGCTTTTTCTATTTCGTCTTTCTTTATGTTGAAGAGATTAGCTAGCGAATTTTCTTCTGCCGTAAATATAGCATAGTTCGGCGAGGCGGCTACGGGTTTGTAATCCCTGATGTCGAGCGATTTAATTTTTTCGGTGTCCAGTTCGGACCATTTTGTAGTTAACGTGTTGAGGGCTTCCTTGGATGGTTCGACAAAGCAGTTGTTTATTCTTATCTCGGTAAGTGTCAGTTTTTGGTCGAGTTTTTTGGTTGCTTCTTGGGCTGGGGCTTCGGCTTCGACGTCGTTTTTCGATTGTGTTTGTCTTTGCAGATTGGTTTCTTGTCGATTTTCGACCGATTTTTGTACAATCTCCGTGCTTTTTTGTGATTTTCGGTCAGTTTTTGTCGAATTTGGCATCGCTTCTAAGAAGCACAGTTTTATAATAGTGAAAACATTCTCGTTTATGCGGGCATCGATATAGCATTTATTCAAGTTCGTTATCAAATTAGATATGGTCGCGAAGGAAAATTCCTCGTTCTTCCCCATTTTTATTTCTATAGCAATTTTTTCTAAGTAATTTATCATTCTTTTTAGAAGTTTTTGAGCATTTATACCGGTATTTTCATAGTTTTCTATTTTGGTGATTATTCCGTCTACGTCTCCCGCCTTCATATCGGTCAGCAAATCGTTTATGGAGTTTTTAGAAATCATATTATAATTCTTTAGGAGCGCGTCTAAGGTCATCTTTTTGGCCGATTTCGATGTCTGATCTAAGATACTCAACGCGTCTCGCAGGCAACCTTCACTCAATTCGTATATTTCTTCTAGTACTCCATCTTCGTACTCGATGTGTTCTTCGTTACAGACGAATCGCAAGTGCTCTAGCATATCGACTTTTTCAATTTTTTTGAAGTCGTATCTTTGACATCTGGATAGAATAGTTATAGGCACTTTGTATACTTCTGTCGTTGCGAGAATAAATATCGCATGAGAAGGCGGTTCTTCTAATGTTTTTAGTAAGGCATTGAATGCGCCGGAAGAAAGCATATGAACTTCATCTATTATATATATTTTGTACTTAGATGCGGTGGGAGCCAAAGTAATGTTATTGCGCAATTCTCTTATTTCATCGACTCCATTGTTCGAAGCTGCGTCTATTTCTATTATGTCCGGCGATGTGGAAAAATTGCGGCATGAATCGCATTCTCCACATGGTTCTCCTTCTTTAGCGTTAGTACACGTGAGGGCCTTAGCAAGTACTTTAGCTGTCGATGTTTTTCCCGTTCCTCGCGGGCCAGTAAATATGTAAGCGTGCGAAAATGTATTTTCTGTTACACTCTTTTGCAGGTTGTCGACAATGGCCTTTTGTCCAACTATATTTTTAAAAGTATTTGGTCTATATTTTCTGTATAATACTTTGTACGACATATTCAACCATCTCCAATATAATTATAGCAAATCCGCAATATTAAATCTACCTTTTATCTTTAAAAAACGTGGTTATATTGTGTTTATATCGGTCTAGGTCGGCGTTTTCAACGTGCATATGTTCAAATATAGTACATTTGTACTGCTTTTTATAGTTTAGTCGAGGGACTAGATAATATACATGCCCTAATCTAGCCTCTTTGATTACACTTTTGCACATGTCACAGGGTTCCAAAGTCACAATCATACATTTGTTCTGTAAGTTCCAGTTACCAACTGTTTGATTAGCTTCTTCAATAGCAATGATTTCGGCATGATCCGTAGTTTTGTGTGTTTTGTTTCTTTTATTATATCCACAGCCCAAGATACCAGTTTCATCATACACAATTGCGCTAACTGGAAATTCGTCTTCTGCCAACGACTTTTCCACAAGGTCAAATAGTGTTTTCAACAATTCTTTTTTCATTATTCCTCCAAAAAAAAGCACACACGAATTCTTGTCTTATGGCTGCTATCTTCCGATTCTGACCAGGTTCGCCAATTATCCGTTGTGCTTCTAAATTTTATCATATATTATTGGTTATTGCAAATGTTTCACGTGAAACTTAGTGCAGCTACTAGTTATTTCCCGGGAAATAATTAGAGTGGATGGCTCAGCGATTTGCCAAAATTTAAAATTGCCAAATATTAAATTTGGTAATTTGGATATAGCTATAAAACTTTTGCGGAATCATTTCAAATCGCATGTTTCACGTGGAACATGTGAAAACCAAGCTTTTATTTTTGGCTCAGTTTATTAGAATCATTAATTATTTCCCAGGAAATATTTTTTATTAACCAGTTATCTAGTTAATGTTCCACGTGAAACATATGTGGAAAAGTGACAATTTATAAATTTATGAGATTATAGCGTATGAATAATCTAAATTGTAATAAATTCTCCAAAGTTGCTGCTCACACAATATATTAGAAAATGACTGCAAGTCAATTGTTAAATATTTCCCAGGAAATAGCAATATTTGTGTTACACTTAATGTTCCACGTGGAACAAGTGTGGAAAAGTGACGATAACCGGCACTTTATGAAAAAGCAAAATATGAGAATCTAATTACTTTTAGGCTTATCACGTGCAATTTCTCATAACTTATTAAAAAATAGAAAACAGTAAATAAGTTAGTCGAATATTTCCCGGGAAATAAGATAATTGAATTCATGTTCCACGTGGAACATGTGGAAAACCCCAAGAAATCGGTAACTTTTATCAAAAAAAGTTTTAGAATGAAATTAGTAGTTATTCTACAATTGATTATTTGCACGGTCACTTAAGTTTAAATCGCTGACAAATATTTCCTGGGAAATAATTATTAATGGTTCACGTGGAACCTGTAGAAAAGTAAGTTGGTTTACTATTACGTTCGGTTATTAAATATTAATTGGAAATATAAAATAGTAATCGCTATCTAGTCGATGTTCCACGTGGAACATCTAGTAGCTTCATTGGTGTTTTCCACACGTACTATGTTTTAGCTACTAAAAATCAAATTTGGCAAATTTGATTTTTGGCAAATTGATGCACTCCTCACCCCTAATTATTTCCCGGGAAATAATATAACAAAAAAAACTGAGTTTTCCACACTCAGTTTTAAAACATCTATTCTTCTGTCTCCATTTTTTCATTTTCCACAGTTTCTTGCTCTGTTACTTCATTGGAGTTTTCCACAGTTGAATTTACTGGCACATTTTCTTCTTGCGCTTCAGTGATTTTTTCCACAACGGAAATCGATGAGACGGTTTGATTGTCTTTGAGATTAATCAGTCTAACGCCTTGGGCATTTCTACTCAATTGAGATATACTCGTAGAATCGAGTCTTATTACCATTCCAGAATCGGTAATGATTACGATATCCTTGTCATCATCTATAATATTAAATGATGCAATTCCTCCGTTCTTTTCCGTTATATTAAGGGCTTTTACTCCTTTGCTTCCACGACGAGTTTCTCTAAATTCACGAACAAATGTTCGCTTTCCATATCCTTTCTTGGTAACTATCAGAAGATTCGTGTCTATATCACAGACATCGGCACATATACATTCTCCATCAGGCATATTGATTCCTCGAACTCCTGCGGCTGTTCTTCCCATGATTCTTATCTCTGCTTCGTCGAAGAGAACGGTACGTCCGTTGGTAGAGCCTAGAAGTACTTTGTTTTCTCCAGTTGTCTTTTTGACTGCTATGAGTTCGTCGTCATCTTTCAAAGTGATACTTATTTTACCCGTTTGTCTGATGTTTTCGAAGTCTTCGATAGCTGTACGTTTGACTATTCCCTTTTTCGTTGCGAATAGTAAGTATTTAAGTTCTTCCTCTTCTTTGCTTATCTTGATGATAGAGCTAATCGTTTCATCCTTTTCGATATGTAAAAGGTTGATAATAGGAAGGCCTTTCGATTGACGGTTAAATTCCGGTATTTCATAGCCCTTTATACGATATACTTTACCTTTGTTTGTAAAGAACAAGATGTAGTCGTGTGTCGATACATTGACCATCAACTTGACATTGTCTTCTTCGTTCGTACTGATTCCTTTGACTCCTACGCCTCCACGATTTTGGGTTTTATATGTGTCCGCGGCGAGTCGTTTGATGTATCCCTTTTCTGTAAGGGTTATCATGCTATTTTCTTCTGGTATCAAAGATTCGTCTTCGATGTATTCGATAGCCGTCATATCTATCTTCGTACGGCGTTCATCGGCGTATTTGTCTTTGATTTCGGTAAGTTCTTTCTTGATAATATCGTTTACTTTTTGCTCAGAAGCTAGAATACTCTTGAGTTCTTCGATGAGAGCGAGTAAATTACGCAACTCTTCTTCGATTTTGGCTCTTTCTAAACCGGTCAATCGACGAAGTTTTAACTCGAGAATACTATCGGCTTGTATTTCAGAGAATCCGAATCTTTTTATCAACTTTTCTTTGGCTATCGAATCGCTTTCGGCCTCTTTTATTATTTTGATTACTTCGTCGATGTTGTCGAGAGCGAGTTTGTATCCTTCCAAGATGTGAACGCGTTTTTCAGCTTTATCTAGTTCGAATTTAGTACGGCGAACGATGACTTCTCTTTGGTGGTCGATATATTTACTGATTATACTCTTGAGACCTAGAGTCTTAGGAACGCCCATGTCGAGCATCAAGAACATAATACTGTAGGTCGTTTGGAAGGCCGTGTGTTTGTACAGGTTATTGAGTACGACTTGTGGATTAGCATCTCTTTTGAGTGTAATCGTTATTTTTATGCCATTTTTCAAATCCGTGTGGTAGTCAGAGATACCGTCTATCGTCTTATTATGGACTAATTCTGCTACTTTATTTTTAAGTTCACGCGTATTGATTCCATACGGAACTTCGTCGATGATGATGTAACTTTTGCCGTGTTTTTCTTCGATGATGGCTTTGCTTCTTATCGTTATGGTTCCGCGCCCCGTCTCGTAGGCTTGCCTGATACCACTGTTTCCGAGTATTATAGCGCCAGTCGGGAAGTCTGGTCCCTTAATGTATTGCATGAGGCCAAGTGTATCGATGTCGGGATTGTCTATATAGGCTATACAGCCATCTATCACTTCGCCCAAGTTATGAGGCGGGATGTTAGTGGCCATTCCGACGGCTATTCCGGTCGTACCGTTTACCAATA
This sequence comes from uncultured Muribaculaceae bacterium, assembly GCA_964472425.1. Lineage (GTDB taxonomy): Bacteria > Bacillota_I > Bacilli_A > RF39 > UBA660 > RUG11867. The sequence goes on from CAYYLF010000001.1 coordinate 25,195, forward strand.
TGTTAGGGAAACGAGATGGAAGAACCGTGGGCTCTTTTTCAGATCCGTCAAAGTTGTCGTCGAAGTTAACCGTGTTTTTATTGATATCTCTCAGCAGTTCCAACGATATTTTAGATAACCTAGATTCCGTGTAACGCATGGCGGCGGCTCCATCACCTTCGATATTACCGAAGTTTCCGTGACCATCGACAAGCATATTTCTGAAACTGAAGTCTTGGGCCATACGGACCATAGCTTCATAGATAGATGAGTCGCCATGTGGATGGTATTTACCCATGACGTCTCCGACTATACGGGCACTTTTCTTATGCGGCTTATCTGGAGTATAGCCAGATTCGTACATCGAATAGAGTATTCTTCGGTGAACAGGCTTCAGACCATCTCGCAAATCCGGTAGAGCACGGGCCGTGATGACACTTAGAGAATATTCGATAAAGGAGTCTTCGATTTCTTTGACGATATCGTTGTGTTGTAGTTTATCGCGTTCCGGAAAATCGACGACGACTTCTTCTTCAGTAGATTCGACTTCATCGGTCGATTCGGTCGTTTCCAATTCTATAGTAGATTCTAGTTCTTTGTTTTCTTCTTCCATTTTAAACCTCCTATACATCTAGTCTATCTTGAGCATATGGTGCTCTTTCTTCGATGAATTTGCGCCGAGGCTCGACTTCTTCACCCATGAGTTTAGAGAAAGCGGCATCGGCACTCATCAAATCATCGACCGTGATTTTTCTCAAGATACGCGTGTTGATGTTCATAGTCGTCTCATCGAGTTCTTCTGGGTCCATCTCACCGAGACCTTTCATGCGCGTTATTTCCATTTTGACATTGGCAGGAAGACTTCTCACGTAGAGGTCTTTTTCGTCGTCAGTCAAAACGTATTTTATCGTCTTACCATGCTTGATGCAGTAAAGTGGCGGTTGGGCTGAATAGACGTGGCCTGCTTCTACTATCGGTCTAAAGAAACGATAGAAGAGGGTCAATAGAAGCACTCTAATGTGAGCTCCGTCGACATCGGCATCGGTCATGATGATGATTTTATCGTAGCGAAGTTTGTTCAAATCGAATTCCTCACCGATTCCCGTACCGAAAGCCGTGATGATGGTCCTTATCTCTTCGTTCGAAAGTGCTCGGTCCAAGCGGGCTTTTTCGACGTTTAGTATTTTACCACGCAGTGGCAAGATAGCCTGAGTCATGCTGTTGCGACCTTTGAGGGCTGAGCCTCCTGCCGAATCTCCCTCGACTAGGAAGATTTCGCATAGACTAGGGTCTTTTTCTTTGCAATCTTGCAATTTCCCGCCAAAAGGTACGACGTCGAGGTCACTCTTTCGATGGGCTATTTCGCGCGCTTTTTTAGCTGCGATGCGGGCGCGAGCCGCCGTCAAACATTTGTCGATTATCTCTTTGGCATCGGTCGGATTTTCCATCAAGTATCTTTCGAAACCTTTAGAGAAAACGTCGTCTGCGATTTTACGAACTTCGGCGTTTCCTAGTTTGGTCTTCGTTTGACCTTCGAATTGAGGGTCCGGATGCTTACAAGAGATTATCATCGTAAGTCCTTCGCGCACGTCGTCGCCGCTCAACGGATCGTCTCCGTCTTTGAGAGCTTTAGAGTTCTTGGCGTAGTTGTTTATTATTCTCGTCAAGGCTCTTTTGACTCCATCTTCGTGAGTTCCACCTTCGTACGTCTTGATGTTATTCGTATAAGAATAAATCGAAGGACTATATGAACTGTTGTATTGCATGGCTATTTCGACGGCTATTCCATCTTCTTCACCTTCGAAGTAGACGATGTCTTCGTGAATTGGAGTCTTCGTCTTGTTCAGCAATTGAACGTACTCGATTATTCCTCCGTTGTAGAGGAATTCTTCCTTTTTGAGTTCGGCACCTCTCGTGTCTGAAAGAATGATACGAAGTCCTTTATTGAGGAAGGCTAGCTCTTGTAATCTATCTTTCAAGATATCGTATTTGTATTCAGTAGTCTCCGTAAAGATGGTCGCATCAGGCTTGAATTTGACCGTAGTTCCTGTTCTGTTTTCGTCACAATCGTCGATTATCTTCATCGGTTCGACCGGTTTTCCACCGTGTTCGAATCTCTGATAGTGAACTTTTCCTTTCTGATAAACGTACACTTCGAGCCAGTCGGATAGGGCATTGACGACACTTGCTCCGACTCCGTGTAGACCACCCGAGACTTTGTATCCGCCTCCGCCGAATTTTCCGCCGGCGTGGAGGACAGTGAATATCGTCTCGATAGTAGATAATCCGGTTTTTGCGTTCATACCGGTCGGCATTCCGCGACCGTCATCTTTGACCGTAATGCTGTTGTCTTTCTCGATTATGACTTCGATGTCGTCACAATATCCGGCCAAGGCTTCATCGACCGAGTTGTCGACGATTTCCCACACCAGATGGTGCAATCCTCTTTCGCTCGTCGTACCGATGTACATTCCTGGACGTTTGCGGACGGCTTCGAGACCTTCTAATACCTGAATATCACTATCCGAATATTCTTCTTTCGCATTGTTATTCATATTCTTTTTTCACCACTTTCTCTTTTGCAATATTAAACACTGTGCAATTATTCAAAATTTTGGTGTTAATATTCTTCAAATCTGTCGTCGTAATAAATATTTGTAAATTTTTATTCAGCTTTTTAAGGATGTTATTTATCTTTTTGGCGTCTAATTCGCTAAATAAGTCGTCCAATATCAAAATAGGGTAAATACCTTTCTCTTTGATAAAAAGCTCGATTTCGGCGAGTTTAAAGCACACTATGGCGTTCTTTTGCTCTCCTTCCGAACCGTAATCTTTGAGATTGTGTCCGCGAAGAGAAAAGACGAAGTCGTCATGATGGATTCCTAGACTGGTTTTGCCGAGGATTATGTCTTTGTCAAGGTACGCTTTGTACCGTTTCATAAGCTCGTCGGCAGTCTTGTTTTTGTAGGTACTCACATACGAGACTTTGAGTCCGCGTTTGCGGGTGATGTCGAAGTTGATTTTGTCGTAGTAGTTTTCGATACTCGCGATAAACTTTTGACGATAGTCTGCAATTTTGAGGCCGAGGTCAATCATTTGCTCAGTTAAAATCCAGAGATAATCTGGACTCGCGAGTTTATTGACATACATCAGCTTTAAAAAGGCATTTCGTTGTTTTAAGATGCGATTATATTCGTTCAACAAATGAAGATAGCCGTTTTCTAACTGGGATATTTCGATGTTCACCATGTTGCGCCTCGAACTCGGCGAATCTTTGATGACGTTCGTATCCTCGGGTGTAAACAGCACGACATTTATTTTGGAAATATAATTCGACAATTTGGCAATTTTGTTGTCGTCGATTTTGACGATTTTTCCAGTTTCCGAAAGGTTAATTTTGTACTTATGATTTATCTTATCGCGGACTGTTCCTTCGATGCTCATATCTTTTTTTCCATTCTTGATAAGAACTTTGTCTAACGAGCCGCGAAAAGACTTGGTTATCGCCAAAACATAGATGGCTTCGACGATGTTGGTCTTTCCCGAACCGTTTTCTCCTATTATGATATTTTGCTTTTTCGAGAATTCCAAAGATAAGGTTTCATAATTTCTAAAATTGTAAAGTTTCAAATTGCTGATTTTCATAATTGCCACCTTAATACTCCGAATAATAAATTTACTAGGTATGGACGTACTCCTGTACCTAGTAATAATTATACCATATTATGGGGCTGTTTTAAATGTTTTTTGGCCTTTTGAGCATCATTTTTTTCTTTTGGGAGCTTTTCGTTTGCGTATGACTGCTTCGAGCCTCGTCGCTCGCAAAACTTGGTTGTCGATTATCTTGTGAGAAACGGCAACTTGCAGCTGAAGATTGTTTTGAAATCTAATCAAACTGTCGTTGGCATAGGGCTGATACGAGACGATGTTTTTGAGCGATAACCAGGTACAATCATTTTGGCGGGGACTCGCCGTGGGGAAGAATATCAAGCTATGGGAGTCTTCTATTAATATGGGAGCTTTGTGAGTCACTCCTATCATTTCGAGGGTACCTTTTTTGCGACCGGCATAAGAACTTCCAAAGTATTCACAGTTATCGGCAATAATTCTGTTCGCGTTTTTACTTACGATGAAGACAGCACCGCTTTCGTAAATTTTGGCTTTTCGTTTGCTCAGTGGGATGATAGCTAGTGTGTCGTCGTTTATCAAATAGTTTTCTTTCATCTTTTTCACCTCCTCGGGTGTCTCTTATACACCAAAGGACTGTCGAAATTTGCCACAATTTGTCAGAAGAGGCCAATTTTTTTCAAAAGATGTGGAAAAATGACTATTTTTCCACTTTGTCGTTTTGAAAATATGCAATTTTGTCAAGTTTCGAATATTCAAAAAAGACACTTTTCAAAAATGTCTTTAGTAGGTCTTTATAGGTAGAATCAGTTGAACTAAAGTTTCGTCCTTGGCCGACTTGATGACTATCGGTTTGATTTCGCTGTTTAGGAGGACGACAAGTTCGGTATCGTCTATCGTCTTTAGAGCATCCATCATGTATTTGGCACTGAAGGAAATGGCGACGTTGGCTCCTTCGTTTTTCTCGATGGTAATCGTCTCTTCCGTTCTTCCAATTTCCGAAGAGAAAGAGGTAATGTAGAGTTCATTGTCGTGAGTCTCCATCTTGACGATGTTTTGTTCTTTTCCTTGAGTGAGGAGAGATGCACGATCGATAGCACTCATGAAGTCGACGTAGTTTGTACTCAATATAATCTCGAAATTGTCCGGAATCAAGTTGTTCGTGTTGGGATAAGAACCGGAAAGGAGATTGGATTGGAAGGTGATATTCTTATATATAAAGAGAATCTTATTCGTGAAGATGTGCATTTCGACCGGTTCATCATCGTTGATTATCTTATCCAATTCGTTGATGTTGCCACCCGGAATGGTGATGTTTATCTCTTCTTTGATGAATTCGTCGAGGGTTATCGTCTTTTTGGCGAGACGGTAAGAGTCCGTCGCGGTCACTTCCATGATGTTTCCTTGCAATTTGAAGTTGAGACCGGTTAGAAGAGGTCTAGATTCTTGGTTACTTATCGCAAATACGGTTTGTTTTATAATAGTTTTGAAGAGTCCTCCCTTAATTTTGATAGGGTCTTTCTGATAGTCTATCTTTATCTGTGGATAATCCTCGACTTTTAAACAGTTCAAACTGAACTGACTGGTCTTGGCTGTGATGACGACTTTGAGTCCGTCGACTACTTCGATGTCGACCGTGTCGTCTGGGAGTTTTCTTATTATATCGTTTATATATTTACTTTGAATGACTATGCTTCCCTCGACATCCACGCGTTTGATATTTTCTCTTTTGATGAACGATTTGATGGTGAGGTCTGTATCACTCGCGGTCAAGTATAGTCCTTCCATATTTAGTTCCATCTTTATACCGTTTAAAACCGGTATGACATTTTTTATGGAAATGGCTTTCGTTACATTGTTCAAGTTTTCTAAGAGTATGTTTTTTTCGATTGTGAATTTCATTTTTTTTCCTTCTTTCTTATTTAATATTATATTATTATTCATATATTCTGTGGAATTTGTGGAAAAGTGCTTTTTTATCCACGGACAAGTGGGTTTGAGTCCTGTCGAAATGTTGTGGAAAAGTAAACACTTATCGACAGTTTACCCAATGTTATTTTTTATCTCTCGGATTATTTCTTTGAGTTGATTGTTGACCTTGAGGTCGGCTTCTATTTTATCACAAGCGTACATGATAGTCGAGTGGTCACGGTTTCCGAATTCGAGTCCTATCTTGGGGAACGATTCGTCCGTGTAGTTTCTACAAAGATAGATAGCTATTTGCCGCGGGTAATTGATATTTGCCGTTCGCTTTTTGCTCTTCAAATCTTCGACAGTTATTTTGTAGTAGTCGGCGACCGCTTTTTGAATTTTGGCTATATTCGAATCCATATAAACCGAACTTTTGAGGTAATCTCGTAAGGCTTCGTTCGCGAACTCGAGGTCGATTTTGTGCGGGCCCATCATGGCCGCATAGGCGTAGAGTCTCGTTATCGCGCCTTCGATATGTCGTACGTCGTTTTCACTGTTGTTGGCGATGTATTCGACGACTTCCTCTTCGACGAGGTTGGCGACCGCATGGCCAGCCATCTTGTTGCGAACTATCCGCTTTTTGAGGTCGATGTCCGGAGGATAGATGTTGACGGTCAGTCCCCAGCTGAATCTCGTAATGAGCCTTTCTTCTAGGAGCTTTAAATCGTCGGGACTGCGGTCCGAACTGATAATAATTTGTTTGTTCATATCATATAATGTATTGAAGGTATGAAAGAATTCTTGTTGAGTCTTCTCGGCCTTCTCGAGAAATTGGATATCATCTATCATGAGGACGTCGATGCCTCTATATTTTTCTTTGAACATTTGAATGCTCTTCGAATCTCTATTCATATTGATGGTCGTGAATTCCGATTTGAATGTCTCGCTCGTCACATAGAGAACGCGTTTGTTCGAATGAGCTGTGATATAGTTTCCTATCGCATGCATCAGGTGAGTTTTTCCTAATCCACTCTTGCCGTGAATGAAAAACGGATTGAAAAGCTTGCCTGGCTGCTCGGCCACATGGCGCGCGCCTTCGAAAGCGAGTCTGTTGGAATTTTCTCCGACTATGAAGTTTTCGAAAGTGTATTTTCCCGAAAGATTCGACTCGAAAGGTTGTGTATAAGTGTGTGTGTTTTGCACAGGTGGTGCGGCTTGCCTAGTAGATGGAGGTTCATTGGTGGGTGGCGTCTCGTCTTTGGCCGTGGCCAATTCTTCTTCCAAAATAAATTCGATATTACAATTTTTGCCGAGAATCGATTCCATCAATTCTTCGATGGTGTCGAGGTAACGCTTTATGAGGGAGTCTTTTATATATTGGGAACTGGTCATAATCGTGATAACTTTGATAGATTTGTTGTTTTGAACTGCATCGTCGATTTTGTAAATTTCGCAATGTTTGAACCACGAGTTTATCGATACGACAGAGACTCTTTTCTCAAGCAATCCAAGAAAATTTTTCCAAATCAAACTGTTCTCTTCATTCATGAACCTCACCCCGGTTTCCTGTTAATTTCATTTTAACGTAAAACAAAAAAAAGGTAAAGATGCAAATTGCCAAAAAAGAAATTTACAACATTTTTCGACAAATTTTGTGGAAAACTTGTGCTTGTCATTTCCTGTAAATAAAAGGAAAATTCAAATTATCCACAATTTCCACAAAATTGGTGCGTCCACAGTGTGGATAAGTTATCAACATACTGTGGAAACGATGTTGAAAAATTTGTTGAAAACAATCGACCTAATTGACTTGACTTTTGTTGGGATGGTATAATATAATACATGTGAATTTTAGATGTGGAGGTGCAGAAAATGAAGAGAACTTATCAACCAAATAATCGTAAAAAGAGTAAGAAGCACGGTTTCTTTGCTAGAAAAGAAAGCAATATTTTAAAATCTAGAAGAAAAAAAGGCCGTAAAGTGCTTTGCAAGTAAAACCACTAACCGAAGTGGTTTTTATACTATAAAGGAGGTGCGTATGAAGCGATATGAAATGATAAAGGATAAGGAGCGATTCAACTATATTATAAGGAAGGGACATTATAATAAGGATAAGTATTACGTCGTTTATCATGTGCCGGCGTCAGAAGATAGAGGAAGTCGGTTCGGAATTGCGGTCAAGAAGAGTCTCGGATGTGCAGTCGAACGAAATAGAGTCAAGCGGCAGACTCGCAGTATAGTCGATAATAACAAAAATCTATTTAAAAAAAATCGAGATTATATTATAATGATAAGGAACGAATGTGTCGGTGGAAAATTCTCGGATATGAGTGAGTCGCTCGTCACATTGTTGAAAGGAATAAAATAGATGAAGAAAAACAAAAAGTTAGTGGTCATCCTTTTGGTGATGCTCACAGTCGTGACTGGTTGTACGAAGTATTTAGAGGGTGACGACAAGAAGAAAATCGTCAACGAGGTGACGGGGCAAGCTCTCACATCGAACATCTTGTGTTTGCCGGAAGATGAAGATTTGCTCGAAATATACGAGGAGAACTCGGGTAAGGTAGACGATTACGAATCTTTGAATCCGTGTGCCGATTACAAGCCATCGGATTTGAAGTACAATGGGTTATGGGAAACATTGTTCGTGAAGCCTTTGGCATACGTCATCATAAAACTCGGATTGTTCGTAAAGAATTACGGTTTGGCGGTCATCATTTTGGGCATACTAATAAGGTTGATATTGATGCCATTTACCCGCAAGTCGATGATGCAGTCGGAAAATATGAAGAAGGCTCAGCCGGAGTTGCAAGCTATCCAAAAGAGATACGGACAAGCGCAAGACCAAGCGACGGCCATGCAGATGAGTCAGGAGCTCATGATGGTGTACAAGAAGTACAACATCAATCCGGCGAGCGGATGTCTGGTCGGATTCGTACAGCTTCCAATTCTGTTCGCTTTCTTGGAGGCGATAAACCGCGTGCCGGCCATCTTCGAGGGACATTTTGCAACTTTGCAGTTGGGTACGTCTCCGTTCGTAGGTATCAAGGATGGCAATCTTCTGTACATAGTCTTAATCGTACTAATCGTTCTCACGACGTATTTCTCCTTGAAGAATTCGATGAGCAGTACGGCGACCGGCAATCCGGAGCAGGACAAGCAGATGGAGATGACCATGAAATTCATGATAGTATTTATCTCCATCGCATCTTTGAGTTTGCCGACTGCGTTGGCTCTTTACTGGGTCGTATCGAACGGATTCGTAATCGTACAAAATGCGATTTTCAAGGGAATTTCAAAGGGAAACGTTGCAAAGGATACGAGCAAGAAGGCAAAGTACAAATCTTCTAAGAAAGGAAAGTAGTATATATGGTAGTAAATAAGTTCGTTGGAAAAGATTACGACGAGGTCGTGCGCGAGGGATTGACCAACTTAGGTTTAGAAGAGAAGGACGTCATAATCTCGTCCGAAGAGAAAAAGGCCGGTTTGTTTAAGGGTACGCAGGTCGAAGTTACCATCACACCTCTTACCGAAGTGTTGGAGTTCGTGAAGGAGTATTTGGGAGAGCTTCTTTCGACGATGGGAATGGATGTCAGTTTCGAGACTCAGATTCGCGAGGATCAGTTGAAAATCAAAATGTATTCGGACGACAATCCTCTTCTAATCGGTCATGCCGGAAAGAATTTGGCCGCTTTGCAGACTATCGTGCGAAGCGTAGTGAAGACGAAGATAGGGAAGACGCCATATATTTCGTTGGATGTCGAGAATTATAAGGACAAGCAACTCATGTATTTGGAGAAGACCGCCAAGAGAATAGCTAAAGAAGTGAGCGAGACTCGAATTGCAGTCGAGCTCGACAACATGAATGCGTACGAGAGACTGGTCGTCCACAATGCAGTTTCGGAGTTTCAAGATGTGTACACGGAAAGTGTAGGCGACGAACCGAATAGACACGTGGTCATCAAACCAAAAGAAGACTAAAGTGTCTTTTTTCTTTACAAATTCGTTCGTTTGGTGTATATTAATAGGCATTCGAAGGGGGATTTTAGTATGAAAGATTTGAAGAAGTACGAACAATACAGGGTGTACGACGGGAGCGATTTGCTAAATATAATTTTTGGTCAATACGACATGTTAGAGAGTCAGAAGGCTTACGTGTTCTCAAAAGAAAAAGGAGATTATTATATTCAGACTTTACAGACTTTCGGTTGGGACCATATTTCTCTCGTAGTACGGACGTATTACAATGGCAAGCGGGTCGAGAGAATACCCGGGACTAGCGAACTCGAAGAGGTATGTGAGATGTTTTTCGGAGAAGACGAACCCGTCGTCGAAGTTCATCCGAGACGCGAGGATTATGTAAATATCAATCCGTATACGTTGCATCTATGGAGACCTATAAACGAAGAGTTGCCTTTGCCACCAGTCGTCACGGAGTTTTCGGAAAGCGACATAATCGAGCTAGGTTCTTCCGGTTTATCTTTGAGAGCCCTGACTGCTAGAAGTGAAGACGGATGGGAATGTTACGAGGTTCACGTCATGAAGGATGGTAAAACGGTACGTCGTCGTCCTACTTGGGATGAGATGTGCGTCGCGAAGAAGGCGATATGTGGTGAGGAAGAATTTGCCTTACAGTATCATCTCAAGGGTGATGGATGTTCGGCTTATGGAACTAGATTGTGGCTTCCGCCTAAGAATCTCGATTTCCCATTACCAGAGCCATTTATGGTCGGAATCAGAAACGAAGAGGATAGGAAAAGACTCGAGTTTTGTTCGAGATTTGATTTATAATCTAGCAAAGGAGGGCTAAACGGTTAGGCCCTTTAATTATCGCGATTTTTTTGATATAATGGGAGAGCGAAAAGAGGAGGTGCTTTTATGGATGAGACCATTTGTGCGATAAGTACAGCTTTGGGAGTCGGCGGGATTTCGATTATCAGAGTGAGCGGGAACGAGGCCGTGAGCATCGTAAACGGCGTATTCGATGGGACCGATTTGACGGCCGTCGATAGTCATACGATACATTATGGTCATATCGTCTTAGAAGGACAAGTCATCGATGAAGTTTTGGTGTCGGTCATGAAGGCACCGAGGACTTATACGACCGAAGATGTGGTCGAGGTGAATTGTCACGGTGGGATTGCGACGACGAACAAGGTCTTGGAGATTCTATTGCGGTCCGGGTGTCGATTGGCCGAACCTGGAGAGTTTACCAAAAGAGCTTTTTTGAACGGTCGAATCGACTTGGTCGAGGCCGAAGCAGTAGGAGAGGTCATTCGTGCAGAGAACGAGAATGCTCGTGAGTTGTCGGTAAACCAACTTACCGGGAAATTGTCCAATATAATAAGGAGAATGAAAGAGAAGATAGTTTCTTTAGAGGCAAACATCGAAGTCAATATCGATTATCCAGAGTACGAGGACATCGAGGATATGACTTCAGAAAAAGTACTGTGTGCTCTCGAAGAATTAGAGGCCGAGGTCACGAGAATGCTTGCGGAGAGTAAGACTGGGAAAATCATCAAGGATGGCATAGATGTCGCCATTGTCGGTCGGCCGAACGTCGGAAAGAGCAGCATTTTGAATGCTCTACTCGAAGAAGAGAAGGCTATCGTCACAGATATAGAGGGTACGACCCGAGATTCGGTCGAAGGACAAATGATGCTCGGAGGAATAAAAGTCAATTTTATCGATACGGCAGGAATACGCAAGACGGACGATGTGGTGGAGAAAATCGGAGTCGATAAAGCAACTTCTTGGCTCGAGAAGGCCGATGTAGTCGTCTTGGTTTTGAACAATGCCGATGTTGCGAGTGCTCAGGAGAAGGAGTTGCTCGCGAGTCTCGAAGGTCGACCACACGTCGTATTCGTAAATAAAAACGATTTGGATGGCAAGTTAGATGTTTCATTGGAAAAAGCCGTGTACGGGAATACGGTCGAGCCTGACGGCTTGGATGGCCTCAAAAAGGCCCTTCTTAGCTTGACGCATGCGGACGAAATTCCAAAAAAGGATTTTACTTATATTTCGAATGCGAGACAGGAGGCCACCATGAGAAAAGTCGGGGAAGCTATTAGTAAAGCCATCGAAGGGTCGAAAAACGGATTGCCAGTCGACGTAGTGGCGATAGATTTGGAAGAAGCGAGAATTCATTTGGGCGAGTTGCTCGGAGAGGTTTACGACGAGGAGCTCATCGACGAGTTGTTTTCTCGGTTCTGTTTGGGGAAGTGATTTAGATGAAGTACGAGGTAATCGTAGTAGGAGGCGGACATGCCGGCATAGAGGCCGCGTATGCGACAGCAAGGATAGGGCACGAGACTTTGCTCATCACGGGCAACATAAAGAATATAGGCGACATGCCTTGTAATCCTTCGATAGGAGGTACTTCGAAGGGCGTCATAGTTCGCGAGGTAGATGCCTTAGGTGGAATCATGGGCAAGGTCGCGGACAAGTCTTTGTTGCAGATGAAGATGTTGAATGGCAGCAAGGGACCAGCAGTTCGTTGTTTGAGAGCTCAAGCCGATAAGGAGTTATATCCCGAGAATATGCAGGATATTCTTTTGCATACTCCACATTTGACCGTGAGGGAAGGAATAGTCGAGGGTCTTTTGACCGATGGGGCTCGAGTTACGGGCGTAACGCTCGAAGACGGGACGAGCATTTTTAGTAATGCAGTCATACTTACGACGGGAACTTATCTCAAGAGCGAGATTTTGCGAGGAAGCGAGAAAACTCCGGAGGGCCCTCACGGCGAGAAACGTTCGAATCATTTATCCGACAATTTGAAGAGTTTAGGGTTCGAGATTATCAGACTGAAAACGGGAACTCCTCCTAGGTTGGATGCGAATACGATAGATTATTCTAAGATGAAGGAGGAACTCGGAGACGAGGAGCATTGGTCTTTTTCATTCGATGGAGAGAGCGATTACGATGTAACTAAGCAGGAGAAATGTTATCTCATATACACGAATGCGAGAACTCACGAGATAATTCGCGAGAATATTGCGAAGTCGGCCATGTACGGAGGGTACGTGACGGGTGTAGGACCTCGATATTGTCCCAGTATAGAAGACAAAATAGTGAAGTTCGCGGACAAGGAGAAGCACATTTTGTTCTTGGAGCCTCAAAGTATGGTAAAGGGAAGTCATTATTACGATGCGCTATATTTGCAAGGTTTTTCGACTTCAATGCCAAAAGATGTGCAGGAAGAGATGGTGCACAGCTTGGCGGGACTCGAGAACGTCAAGATTTTGGAATATGCTTATGCGATAGAGTACGATGCCCTGAATCCTTTGCAGATTAAGCCGTCGCTAGAATCGAAGATTTTGGAAGGCCTCTTTACAGCGGGGCAAATCAACGGAACGAGCGGATACGAGGAGGCAGCTGGGCAAGGCATAATAGCGGGAATAAACGCTTCGGCAAAGTTGAAAGGTCGCGAGCCTTTGATTTTGAAGAGGAACGAAGCGTACATAGGTGTACTCATCGACGATTTGGTGACGAAAGGAACTATCGAACCTTACAGGATGCTCACTTCGCGTGCCGAGTTCAGACTCATCTTGAGGCACGATAATGCGGATGTGAGATTGCGAGGATACGGGTACGAGTATGGGACGATAGACGAGAGTCAAAAGGCAAGATTGGACGCGAAAGTTTCTTCTATCGACGAGGCGAAAGACTATGTAAGAAGGACGAAAGTCAAACGGGAAGATTTGGAAGGAAAGGTCGCGAATGCTCGAACGATGAGCGTGTACGAATTATTGAAAAGACCGGAAGTAGATAGAGATATCATTTTGGAGCTGGTGCCAGAGATGGCGAAGTACGACAAGGATGTCTTGGACGAGGTCATAATAGATGTGAAGTACGAAGGGTACATCGCAAAAACTTATAAGGATGCCGAAAAACTAGTCAAGTTGGAGAGCAAACAGATACCAGTAGATATCGATTATGCGAAAGTGTCCAACTTGGCTAGTGAAGCTAGGCAAAAACTCGAGGCCGTGAGACCGGCGACTATCGCGCAGGCTAGCCGAATAAGCGGAGTAAATCCGGCGGATATAGCCGTGTTATCGGTGTATTTGAGAAAGGAATATGGTAAGAATGAGTGAAAAGGAATTTGTAAGTGCTCTTGCCGAATTGGGTATAGAGATTACGAAGGAACAAAAGAAGTTGTTCAAGAAGTATGCGGAATTTTTGTTAGAGTACAATACGCATACGAATTTGACGGCCATTCGAACTATCGAAGATGTGTATTTGACCCATTTTTACGATTCTTTGCTCGTGACGAAGTATTACGATGTGAAGGGACGCGTCTTAGATATAGGAACGGGCGCCGGGTTTCCGGGAGTGCCTTTGAAAATTTGTTTTCCGGATATCGATTTGGTCGTTTTAGATTCGAACGGGAAGAAGACGAAGTTCTTGGAAGAGCTGAAGGGAGTTCTAGATATCAAATATACTGTCATAAACGAGAGAGCCGAAAAATATAATTCGATAGAGAGAGAGTCGTTCGATTTGGTCGTCTCGCGGGCCGTGACTTCGATGCCCGTCTTGGCCGAGTTGTGTATTCCGTTTGTGAAAGTAGAAGGCATGTTCGTGCCTTACAAGGGTCTTTTGGACGCGTCTTTGGAGAATGGAATCTATGCGATAAAAACTTTGGGAGGAGATGTGACTCGTGTGGTCGAGACAATTCTTCCCGTCAAGAATGCGACGAGGTCGTTCGTATTTATCTGTAAAAAGTGTAAAACACCCGACGGTTTTCCACGGGCATTTGATAAAATATCTAAAAAACCGTTGCAAAAAAAGGAATAATAAAGTAAACTAGTTATAAGTAGAAGAATAAAAAGTAAAGGGGCAGACGCGTGTGAATAATGAACAAGTTCAAGAGATATTTGTCGAAGATATCATACCTAATAGATTTCAACCTAGGCTCACTTTCGATGAGAAGGCATTACAGGAACTGTCCGACTCGATAAAAGTCCACGGGGTCATTCAGCCCTTGGTGTTGAGGAAAGTCGGGAACAAGTACGAGATAATTGCCGGGGAGCGTAGGTACAAAGCATCATGTATGGCGGGATTAAAGAAGGTACCCGCGATTGTGCGCGAGCTAACGGACAACGAGAGTGCGGAAATCGCTTTAATCGAGAATATTCAAAGGAAAAATTTATCCAGTATAGAAGAGGCTCAGAGTTACAAGAATCTCTTGGAAAGAGGTTATTTGACTCAGGATGAGTTGGCGAAGAAGTTGGGAGTGTCTCAACCTACTATTGCGAATAAATTGCGGCTTTTGAATCTTTGTGACGAGGTGCAGAATGCCCTTTTGAACGAACAGATTAGTGAGCGGCATGCGCGGAGTTTACTCCAAATTACTAATCCGGATGAACAGAAGAAGATGCTCAATCGCATAGTGAAGGAGCGTCTGACGGTCAAACAGTTGGATAACGAAATCAAGAAGTTGTCGCAAGCAGATAGCGAAGCGGCTGGACAGGCTTCGGGAGATAATTCTGGAGGAGGAATGGTTATGGAACCAAATGGACAGAATGTAGAAACGGGTATGAATGGCGTTCAGGAGCCACCAAAGCCTACGAAGAATATCTTCGGTTTTGCGATGGAGCCTCCTACGGATTTGGAGACTAGTGCACCGAATTTGACGGTAGGTGAGGAAGAGTTCGTTCCACCAATCAGTTTCAATCCGTTTGGGGGCGATACACAGAACAGTGTCCAACCCAACGAGACGGTTCTTCCACCGGTCAGTGAGCCGGAAACTATCGAAACGTTCGATATGTTTGGAGATGTCATGAAGCCAGAGGAGCCAGCACCTAGTGCACCGTTCAGTTTCGATGCAGGAGTCAATCCTCAAGGTGCGCCGGTGGCAAGTGCTCCGCGCAGTGTCGGGGACGAGATAAACAGCATCAGAGAAGCCGTCCGCGGAGCCGAGGCCGATGGTTTCCGAGTAGAATTAGAAGAGTACGATTTCGAAGATATGTATCAAATCGTGATAAAACTCAAGAAGTAAGTATTCCGATATTTACTTTTTTTGTTGTTTGAGTTAAGGTATGATATGAGTATGAAGAAAATTTTATTTGTGGATATCGATGGAGTTTTCAACAGCAGACAGACTCTCATAAAAAATAATGCCGATAGATTGTTTTATGGAAGGTTGTCTAAGTTGAGTACGGAGTTATTGGTGAAATGGCATCTCTCTTATATGGATTTTGAGAAAATCGCGTTGATGAAGCGAATATGTGAGCTTACCGGGGCCGAACTCGTCATCATATCAGCGTGGAAGGATTTGGATGAATGGAGTCTAATCGAGGGTGAACTAATAAGGATAGGATTGCCCATCGTCGGAGTGACGAGCAGTGAGCATAGCCGCGGGGTCGGCATTCTCGATTACGTCGTAAAGAACGACGTAGAAAATTACTTCGTTTTAGATGACGATTATTTTCCCGATTACGATTCGACAATAGGTGACCACTTGATAAAGTGCGATTATTACAACGATGGATTGTCTGAGGAATTGGCCGAAGAAGTTATAAAAATGTTTTTAAATTTGGATGAAAAAAGAAAGATACTCGAACACAAAGTTTGATTGTTCGAGTATCTTTAGACAAGTTAGCCTCAGTTTAGATAAAGTAATACTTATGTCGATTAAGCAATCAGTATAGTGTTTTTTAATTTATTGAGCCGTTCTAATGAAATGCCTGTGATGCCCATGATATCTTCTAAAGTGTACTTCTTTTGAAGCATCTTTTGGGCATCTTCTTCTTTGACAGTAGCAAGACCTTGTTCGATTCCTTGTTCCAGCCCTTGTTCCAGCCCTTTTTCGAGACGGTTGTACTTCTTTTCGATGTTCGGCAAGTATACATCTATGAAGATTATCTTGACTCTCATTCGTTTGCCGTCCGAGGCGTATGAAATTTTAATCGTATCCGTCTCACCTTTGAAGACGAAGTTGTTCATGTTCAGTTGAAAGACCGGCACATATATCGTTTCGACTTCTTCTTGCAAGTCTTTGGAACTTGCAAACTCAGAGTACAGTTTGTTAACGTATTCGACATTTCTCTCTAGAGTGTTCGTGTTGTTCATCTCGAACGAGAGAAGAATGTTACCGAAGCGAGCGACAAAATCACCAGTGCGTTCACGAGATGTGAGTTTTTCTTTGCTGAAGACATTCTTGTAGAGCTGCATTTCTCTTTTAAGTTGTTCGAAGCTCACGTTTAGAAACTTCGAAAAGAGGTAGCAAGCGAATTCTCACGTCTTCTCAGTTTGAAACATCATCTTGAACGGTCCATCGGCTAGAGTGTTCACCATTTTACAGTTTTCTTCTAGTCTTATGCTACTCTTGTAGATAGGTGTACGGTCGAGAGATGTACTCTTGAGTAGGTACACCCAAAATCAATTTTTCGAAATTCATTAGCCTCCTTTCTAGTTCACGAAAGTAGAGGTAAAGTATTTCCTAATCAAGATTATAAAATACTTTACTTCACAAGTGAACGATTTTGTTCAAATTTTTTTGACAAAAGATTGTCAATGCGAGCCAACTTTATGAGTGGCGTCAAATAAAACGGGGCAAATGTCAAAAAAATAGAACATTGGTTCGTTTATTGCAGAAACTCCATTTTTGCTGAAACCCAGATGTAGAAAGAGTTTAAGGTCGAAAATGGGGTCAAAAAGCTGCAAAAATTAAAAATTGGCAAAAAGAGAGGTTTTCAGTGAATATTTGTATATTGAATTATAGAATATTTGAGTGTTCTATAAAGGAATATTTAGTTGTGGAACAAATTTCGTATAAGTGTAGAAAAAAAGATTGAACAAAAAAATAGCAAAACCTTTGCATGTTTGCGAACTTTAAATATATAAAAGGTGTCGCGGAGCCTTCTCGAGCAAAGTTGTCTTTGATTGCTGATGCTTTGAATGTGAACGAATCTTGGTTGTTGGGGTACGATGCCGAGAACGGTTCTTCGGTTGTCAGTTTGGAACAATATAAATCACTCTTATATAAAGATAAAAATCTTACGGATGATGAGATAAAGTACATATTCGATTATTTGAGAGAAAAGCACGGAAAATGAACTTTCCCTCGAAAAATGCAAATAGTTAGTGAGTAGATTCCGAAAATACGGACATATTTAGGTATATTTACAAGCATTGAAAAAAAACTCAAGCAGAGTTTATTTTGAGACGTCCAAATAGATTTGTGGTTCGGTCCCTTTGACGAAGTAGAACATGGTACTTCGTCCTTTTTTTCCGTATTCGCCAGTCACGGGGTTGAGCGGGATGCCGATGACGTTTTTCGGAGTTTCATACCAAGAGGCCGGGGTGTCTTTGAGAGTTGTTTCCATCGTGTCGGCCCAGATATTTTTGACGACGGTTGCATAACCTTCGACGGCAAGGCCATTGTCTTTGCCGGTCCAAATCATCAAAAGGGCGTCGGGGTTGTAACCGACTATCCAGTTGTCGGAGTCGGTCGTACCCGTTTTGATGGCGTAGTCTCTAGATAGACGGCCACGCATGTTGATGACGGTAGGAGTGTTGAATTCGATGAAGTCCGGATTGTAGGTGTTCGTGAGCATTTGGTTTAAGATGTAAACGTAGTTGTAGTTGAGGATAAGTTCGTCCGCGTTTTTCCGTTCGTAGATGAGGTTTCCATTCATGTCTTCGACTCGTCTTATCATGTGGATGTCGCGAGAGTAGCCTCCACTCGCAAGGGTGGTATATGCTTCGGCAAAGTCGAGCATGCCGAGTTCGATGGTGCCCAGTGGAAGCGACGGAATGGCCGGAAGGTCCTGTTTAAGACCGATGGTTTTCATGGTGTTCGGTAGAACATCTTCTCCTAAAAAGATATGGGTTTTGACCGCGTATACGTTGTCGGAGTAGGATAGAGCCGCGGCCATCGTGATATTTTTGTTGCCGTAGAGATTGTTGAAGTTGGCAGGACTGTAGGTGGTGTTGTTCGCGAGGTTGAAGGTCGTGGCTTCGCTTCGGAAGGTGGAGGACATCGTAAGACCATTGGCAAGTGCTGAATAGTAGAGAAACGGTTTCATAGTCGAGCCGACTTGTCTTTTGGATTGGGTGGCTCGATTGAATTGACTCGTACTGTAGTTGCGGCCTCCGACGAGAGCTTTTAGAGCTCCGGTTTTGGGGTCTATATAGACGGAAGCTATTTGGGTGTCGTCGTCTAGCATGTTTTCTTTCATCGCATTTTCGAGAGTGGTTTGGGTTTGAAGGTCGAGGGTCGTATAGATTTTGAGGCCGCCCGATTCGATTATGGATGAGGGAATGTTAGATAAAGATGTGAGTTCGGCGAGTACGGCGTCTTGGTAGTACATGAGGGTGGAGAGGTTGTTCTTGTCGCGTTTGCCGTATATTTCGATAGGTTTTTGGAAGAGATTTTGTCTTTCTTCTTCGGTGATGTAGCCGTTGGTGACCATGGTGTCGGCGACCAGTTTGGCTCGACTAATCGAAAGGTCGTAGTCCGAGACGGGGTTGTAGTAACCTGGGCTTTTGGGAATGGCCGCGAGAATGCAGGCTTCTTCCAAAGTGAGGTTGCTCGCCGATTTGTCGAAGTAGTATAGCGAGGCATCTTGGATTCCATAGTTACCTTGACCGAAGTTGATGGTGTTCAAATAGCCTTCGAGTATCTCTTCTTTGGAGTAATGGACTTCCAGTTCGAGGGTGAGAAGGGCTTCTTCTATTTTACGAGCCCAAGTTTTCTCGAAAGTGAGGTACATATTTTTGACGTATTGCATACTGATGGTCGAGGCACCTTCTTGTCTAGAGTGGGTTCTTATGTTGTTGAGCATGGCTTTGGCGATTCGAAGGTAATCGAAACCTTGGTGTTTGTAGAAGTTTTTGTCTTCGATGGAGACTATAGCATTTTTGAGGTTTTGTGAGATGTCGTCGTATCCTACCCACTCCGAAGACGACGAACCTTGGTAGACCAGTTCGTTGTTTTCATCATATATATAGAATTTGCCGTTCGTCTTGATGGCTATCTTGGGCGAGAGGAAGGCATAAAGGTAGAGGCCTCCTAAGGTGAGGATGCCCGTGATTACGAGAATGACGAATACTTTGGCGGTCGTTTTTAGAAATTTTTTGATAATAAACACTCTCCTAACTGTCTTTAGTATGCTATAATAGGGGCAGTTTTATGAGGTGATTTTATGAAAAAGTTACATTTTGTGTTCATGAACGGTGTGGAAAAGTCTTTCGATTTCCACAGTTCGTATACGGAGAAAGATGGGTTCGTGTGTTTTTCTTACGAAGGTGTCGATTATAAGGTGAAGCTCGATGGCGGAGTCGAATTTCAGAGAACGACGGCAGGGGAGAGATTCGTTTTGCGTGGGGATAAGACGAGCGACGTGACTCTTCTAGACTTGGATAAGACTTTCGAGATTGGCGTGACGTCTTTCGAGTACGTAGAGAGGGGAGACGAACACGTCATAAAGTACGAGTTGGAGAGCGACTTGGGAAGCGAGAAGACCATTATTTTAACTTTCGACGTTTAAGATATTGACATAGAAGTGATTATATGTAATAATTTGGTACGAGTTATTTTGATGTACATATCAAATGTGACAAAGTAGCATATAATAGTAGGCGAGAAAGAGGAATGGCATTATGAAGAAAATTAATTTGAGTCTAGAAGAAGCGGAGTTGATGAATTATAACGACATCGCTCACATTATTCTCGAAGAAAATGGCAAAAAGATGAAGATAAATACGTTGTTCGCAGAGGTCGGAAAGATTCTCGAGATGGAGGAAGATGAGTATGCTTCTTATATCGCAGATTTCTTCCAATTGTTAAGTACGGACAAGAGATTCATCATGCTCGAGGACGGTTATTGGGATTTGAGAATCAAACACAATAAAGGTATGGAAACTTTCGACGACGAGGATGACGACGAGGACATCATTTTGGAAGAGGAAGAAATGTCCGGTGAGGATGACATCTTCGATGAGGACGATGTCAAGTCTGAGGATGACGACGTGGACGACGACGATTTGTCAGATTTGGTGATAGTCGACGATTTAGACGACGAGTCAAATATGTAAGAAAGGATGAGACGAACGATGGATGAAAGGCTTAAAATAATCAAAGAGAAGTATGTCGAGTTGGAACGCGAGCTTGCCAACCCGGATGTTTTAAGTGACTTTCAGAAATTGAAGAGTCTTTCTAAACAGAAGAGCGACTTGGAAGAGACGGTCGACAAGTACGATGAGTACAAGAAGTGTTCGGACGACTTGGAAGAACTATATAAGATGAAGAACGACCCCGAGATGGCCGAGATGATTAAAGATGAAATAGAGGCTTTGGAAAAGAAGAAGGAGTCTTGCACTCGCGAGTTGGAAATTTTGTTGATTCCGAAGGACGAGAATGACGGGAAGAACATCATCATGGAGATACGCGGGGCGGCCGGCGGAGATGAAGCGAATATCTTCGCAGGAGACTTGTTCCGGATGTATTCGTATTATGCCGACAAGCAGGGATGGAAAATCGAAGTTATCCATGCGGTCGAAGGAGCGAGTGGCGGTTATTCTCAGATGGAATGTATGATAAAGGGAGAAGGAGTCTATTCGAAATTGAAGTACGAGAGTGGTTCTCACCGAGTACAGAGGATTCCGTCGACCGAGACGCAGGGACGGGTACACACTTCGACGGCGACCGTGCTCGTCATGCCGGAGGTCGAAGAAGCGTCTATAGAAATAAACGAGGCAGATATAAAGATGGATGTGTATCATTCGAGTGGTGCTGGAGGTCAGTCGGTCAATACGTCCAATTCGGCCGTTCGTTTGACGCACATTCCGACAGGGGCTGTGGTTACTTGCCAGACGGAGAGAAGTCAGGTTCAGAATAGAGAGCAGGCCATGCGCCTTTTGAAAATAAAAATTCAAGATGAGATTACGCGCAAGCAAGAGGCTGAGATGGGCCGCGAACGCAAGAGCAAGATTGGAACGGGCGATAGGTCCGAGAAAATCAGGACTTACAATTATCCTCAAAATCGCGTGACGGATCATCGCATCAATTTTTCGGTCATGGATTTGGATGCCGTCATGGATGGCAAGTTGGACCAAATCATCGAAGCTCTCATCACCGAGGACCAGAGATTGAAATTGGAAGGTCAGAAGTGAAAAAGTTTAACGAAGAAAAGATGACTATGCTCGATTATAATCTTTTGAAGGAACGGTATTCCGAAAGTGAACTCGAGCAGGTTTTAGCTAAAATCGACGAGGATTATCCGGTGCAATATGCGATAGGAAACGTCGACTTTTTAGGTTGCGAGATAGATGTCGACGAGAGAGTTTTGATTCCGAGGTTCGAGACGGAGTTGTTGGTACAAGAGTTAATCGACTACATGAGTAAATACGGTTTCGAGAAGGTGAGAATAGTCGATGCGTGCACGGGAAGTGGATGTATCGCCATCGCTTTGGCTAAGCATTTTGAGAATGCAGAAGTATGGGGAATCGATAAGAGCGAAGATGCTCTCGATGTCGCTCGAGCGAATGCGGCGAAAAACGGAGTCGAGATAACGTTCTTGAACGAGGATGTGCTCGAAGGCATAAAATTTCCTTGTAAGTGCGACGTGTTGGTTTCAAACCCGCCTTACGTTCGGAGGGACGAGAAGGTGAGTGCAAATACGAGATTCGAACCATCGATGGCTTTGTATCCGGTTGGGGATGAGCTAATCTTTTATAGGCGGATTTTGGAAGACGCTTCCGATAAACTTGTGGCTCGGAGTATAATCGCTTTCGAAATAGGAAGCGAGCAAGGATTACGAGTTTGCGAATTGGTCCGAAAGTTTTTTCCGGATGCAGATGTTCGGCTCGAACAGGATTATGCCGGACTTGACAGATTCGTTTTCGTTTTCAATAGAATTTGAATAAGTAATACATATTTTCTCCATTACTTTAATGTAAGGAGATTTTTAAATGAAACAGTTAGTCATTTTAATCATAATAGCAGTGGGCGTCGTCTTATTGGGTAGAGGTACTGAGTATGTCGAGATTCCCTCGTCTTCTATAAGAATGAGGGTCATCGCGGCAAGCGATTCGGATGTCGATCAGGCCGAGAAGCGAGTCGTGAAGTCGTTCGTCGAGGAGAAATTGTACGAGCTCATCGAAGGAGTTGATGACGAAGGCGAAGTCGAAAGGATAATTTCAGAAGCGAAGGACGAAATCGACGAAGAAGTGTCGACGAAGATGGAAAAGGCCAATTTGAAGGTGTCTTACAGTTCCAATTTCGGGTACAATTATTTTCCCGAGAAGGAGTTCAAGGGCTTGACGTACAAAGCCGGGAATTATAAGTCGTTCGTCGTCACTTTGGGAGAAGGCGAAGGCGAGAATTGGTGGTGCGTGTTGTATCCGCCTTTGTGTCTCATCGATGAGAATAAAAGTGAATATGAGTATCATTCTTTAATAAAAGACACCATCTTAAAATATAATTAGATGGTGATTTTTTTGAACTACTTTGTCATCGTGGCAATCGCCATTTCGCTTTCGATGGATGCCTTTTCTATGGCCATGTCAATCGGGACTTTGAGATTATCTCGCAAAATCAATTTAATGCTTTCCGTATTGGTCGGGGCATTTCATTTCTTCATGCCCATGCTCGGAACGGCGTGTGGGAACATATTTTTTAGAAGTCTACACGTCGACATGCACATTTTATCGGGAGCAATATTCTTCTATATAGCGACCATGATGTTTAAAGATTTCAAGAAGGAAGAAGAGACTTTCAAATTGTCCATCGTCGGGGCTGTGATGTTCGCTTTAGGTGTCAGTCTCGATAGTTTTGGGGTAGGTTTTGCTCTTCAATTGACGTTGGGAGAATGCATTCGAAGTTTTGCAATTTTCACTTGTTGCAGTGCGACCTTCACTTACGTAGGATTAGAACTAGGAAGATTTTTATCTTCTTTAGTCGGAGATTATTCGGTGTTGGTGGGAGCTGTGATTATGGTTTTGCTCGGAATATTCAATTTTTGCCACGTTTTGTTTTAGTTGTCGGTATAGGGATAATTTTTTCACAAAAATTTACGAACTTTTGTCAAATTTTTGGCTCTTTTTTGTGGCTATTCCTCGTTTCGTGTTTTATACTGAATTTAGATGGTGAAGGTACTCACATGTCTTTCGCGTCGCAGGGCGGTGATGAAGTTGAACAAAGAAAATAAGACAGTCGTACAGGCGAAGTTTTTGCACAATTTCTTCGTCACTAAACTGTTGAGAGACGAGAGTTTGAAAGATTATCTTCAATTTGATTCTACACAAAGCGACTGGTGTAGCTCTCGAGAAAATAAAGAAGGACTTCAGACTTCTCGACATAAAGATAAGCAAGGCTAGTGGCATCAAAGACGAAGAAGTAGACTTGATTGCCAAGTGCGACGAGTATATCTTCAACATAGAGGCCAATCGTTTGAACAGAAAATACATAATAAAGAAGAATACCTCCTACATTTGCAATCTAATCATGAGACAAACCGAAAACGGAATTAAGACGAATTATCAGAATATAAAGGGAGTATATCAAGTGTGTTTGAATCTTTATGACCATTTCAGAGTAGGAAAGTTCGTATATAATTCTACTATTATGGAAAAAGACTTACGACTTTCTAGAACGGACCTGGCAAACATTACAGATATAGACATAGATAAATTATCTAAAATAGATTATAATACTATCAAAGAGAAGAAAGACTCGCTCGAGTACTTGCTGTACATATTCGCGAACAGTAATCACGAAGAATTAGACGAAATATACGAAGGAAGTGAAATTATGAAAAGAGTAAAAGAGAAAGCGTACAACTTAGAAAAGAATGCCGACAGATACCTGATATACAGTCACGACGACATGATGAAGGCCATCGGTGAAGAAGAAGGAGAAGAAAGAGGCCAAGAAAGAGAAAAAATAGCAAGTGCCCGCAAGATGCTCATGAGAAAATTTGAAATAGAAGACATAATGGACATCACTTGACTACCCTTAGAAAAGATAAACGAGATAAAGAAAAGTATACTCGAATTTCCAGAATAAAAAAGTCTATGCGTATGTGATGGTGAGAAATTGACTGGTTTAGAGACCGATAAAGGTTGAGAGTGGAATTACAATAATGTGTTTGCCATAATTTAGTATCGAAGATACAGAAGTTTTGGGTGGTGGTAGAACCTTTCGTATCTTATTCCAATTTATTTATTCGATAAGACCGATGTATCGCTTTTATTTTTGCTCGATATGCGAATTGCTTGACCCTTTTTGTAGAAAAAGATATACTTATATTGATTTATTTTAAGAGAGGAAATAGTAATGTGAATGAAGTATGCAAAAAAATATTTGCTTTTTTAAAAGAAAAAGGAATCATAATCGTATCTATCATATCGATATTGCTTATCTGTTATGTTCATTCTGTGAGGGCATCTTATTCGGTCGATTTTATACCCATTAATGGAACGTTTCAGAATTTTAATGTCGTAAGAAGGTTATTAGATGGGCAGGTACCCTTTAAAGATTTTTCGATATATTTAGGATTAGGGCACTTGTTTTTGGGAAGTTTTTTTACCAGTTTTTTCGGAGGAAGTTTTTCTAGTAGTTTGGTGGCTTTTTCTTTTCTAGCCAAATTGGCTTTATGCGCACTTTCTCTAATCGTAGGTAAATGTGTATTGGGCAAAGACAGTCGAGTACCTTATACGATAACAACGGTAGTTTTAATCGTTACGATATTACTAGAAGATGCGGAATTATACGAAGTGCCCATCATAAAAGATTTTATAGTTTCTTTGACGGCGGGATTGAGTACAGGCAATTCGGCGAGATTTTTGAGAGGTATGATTTTGCCTTTGGTAATCGGATTAACTTACTTTGCGTCATGGTTAATCGATGTGTTAGCAAAAAAGAAAGAATGGAAAAATAAGACGGTCGATAATTTAAAATTAATTATTGCTTCTGTTATTGCGGGGGTTTCGTTTCTCTGGAGTAACGATTACGGCATAGCCTGTTTCGTCTGTTATGTCATTATGCTCTTAGTATTGACTTTTTTCCGAACGAGAAGTTTATCGAGAACGGCAATAACTTTTGCAAAAAGCATGTCCATTAGTGTGCTCGCCGTGTTCGTCGTCGTATTTATAATTACGCGCGGCAACGTCGGGTCTTGGTTACTCAATATGCTCGGGACAGGTGGTACACAGGCATGGTATTACGGGGTTAGAAAGGTCGAGAAGTCGTTTTATTTGTATGATATAAACTTCGACTTTTTGGCAAGTCTCGTCGGGATTATGTGTCTATATTATTTTTTTGAATTACTCAAATCATCTCTTAAAGGCGATGGGAAAATAGATTATAGGTCTTCGATACTTTGTTATATGACCATGACTTCTTATGCGGCAATCAATGAGTATAAGTTGTTGAGCGGAGGGTCTCTTACCGAGGTCGCTTATTCAGTTTTGTTTTTTATATTAATATACGAAGTTTTAGGTTGGTTAATAAAGATATCGAAAACGAAAAAATGGGAAAGTTTTCTGCTCGTCGGTGGTTCGATTTTCGGTTTCGGATTTCTCGTGTATGGTGTATACGATACATGTAATCTCTTTAAGATACACGATAAATGCGCGTACGTCGATGAGTTGGGAGGATATTTGTACAAGTATCGAAATAGTTTGAAGGATGCCCAGGAATTGCTAGGTGAAGAAAAGGTGTTTTCGACTTATGCTTCGGCATTGGAGACTGTTACGAGTCAGTTTCAACCGTCGGGAATAGACTACATTATACATGCCTTGGGCGACCAAAAAAGGGATGCGTATATGGATACGTTTAGAAAAGGCGACTTTAGGTATGTCACGACCATAAGAGAATGTGTATCCGACTATGCATATTGGATTAAGAATGCCAATTGGTTCTTTTATAGGGAATTGTACGACAATTATGTTCCAGTTTATAGTAACGAATACGAAATATTTTGGGAGAAAAGTGACGAGGTCGGCAAGATAGAAAATGACGATATAGATGTCAAAATAGAGAAGATAGATGAATCGAATGCGATTATCAAAGTTAAAACCGACGAATCGGTGAGCGGCATAGCAGATGTAAAACTTCGTTATGCCATCAGGCGAACCGATAATTTATCGGCAAAATTGGTCATGAACAAATTTTTGTTTTTAGATGATGTGAATGAACATTATTTGCAAACGTATATGGATTTTAGTAGATGGTTCTTACCATCCGAAAGTGAAGAGTATGTTCCAATTACAATCATCGATGGTGAAGGCGAACTTCTTCTGTCGAGTTTACCTTCAAAGGATACAGTTTTAGAAGTAGAGTCGGTCTCTTGTGATACGATATATACTACGTATTTCGATTTTGCTCAACTAGAGAAAAATTTTCATGTCGACCAAAAAGAAGGAGCTGTAACGGTGTTAGTCGAAAATGAAAAGCGAATACGGTATGTTTTGGAAGGTGCAGAAAAAGCAATAATCGGCAGTAAGCAATTCAAAATTTTGAATATAAATTCGAATCAGGATATGTACACGATAACTCTCGATTACGAAGGTAAAGACGATTTTGCGGATGTTCTCGATGGGACAAATATTTTATTCGTCAAGAATTGATATAAAAAAATTCGAAAACTTTGGGACACAAGTTTCGAATTTTTCTTTTAACATTAATTTTCGTTTTCCTTGACCTAATCAGTTAAAAAAGTTATACTAAATTTGTGAGATGATAAGGAAGGATGTAGTGTTTTGTGAAGAAAGTGCTCGTTGGATATACGGGGTTCGTCGGATCAAATATTTGTGAGCAAACGAATTTCGATTTTTTATATAATAGCAGCAATATAAAAGAAGCATACGGCACTAGACCGGATTTGCTCGTTTACAGTGGGGTTCCTGCCCAAAAATTTTTGGCCAACAAAAATCCAGAGAAAGATTCTTCTTCGATAGATGACGCGATTGAAAATATACGTCTCATAGACCCAAAAAAGGTTATTTTGATATCGACTATCGATGTCTACAAGAATCCTGTAGGAGTAGATGAGAATTCGAAAATAGAAAAGGTCGGTTTGGAAGCTTACGGCAGAAATCGCCTTCGTTTAGAGGAGTGGGTCAGAGCCAATTACGAGGATGCTCTCATCGTACATCTTCCAGCTTTGTACGGGAAAAATTTGAAGAAGAACTTTTTATATGATATGATTCATATAATTCCGAGCATGATTATAGAAGATAAGTTTTTAGAACTAGCGAAGAGCGATGCGAGTTTGCTAACTCACTATACGAAGGACGAGAACGGTTTTTATAGGTACGATAAAATTCCCTATCGCGAAGAGGAAAAGAAGATGAAAGAATTTTTTCAAAAAAGCAATTTTACAGCTTTGAATTTTACCGACAGTCGAGCGTCTTATCAATTTTATAATTTAAAGTATTTGTGGAAACACATCGAAATCGCTTTAGAAAACGACATAAGAGTTTTAAACTTGGCGACCGAGCCTATAAAGGCGAGCGAGGTTTATTCTTATGTAGAAGGAAAAGATTTCAAAAACGAAGTGGCGGCGAGTCCTATTAGATACGATTTTAAAACCGTATACGACGAGGTGTACGGTGGAAAAGATGGATACATCTTCGATAAGGATTTTTTGCTTCGCGATATCGCGGAGTTTATAGGGAGCGAAAGAGATGCGTAAGTTCAAGTATGCTATTTCCAATATAGGTTGGGATAGAGAATTCGATGAAGAGATGTACGTTTTCTTAAAAGAGGCTGGATTTGTGGGACTAGAAATCGCTCCGACGAGAATATTTGAAGAGAGTCCTTATGAAAAATTGGACGAAGCGCGTGCATTCAAAGAAAATATCGCTTATAGATACGGATTAGAAGTGTGTTCTATGCAGTCGATTTGGTTTGGAAAAATGCAGAATATATTTGCAAATAAAGAACAGAGAGACGAGTTAATCGAATACACGAAGAAAGCCATCGATTTTGCCGAAGCAATCGGATGTCCAAATTTAGTTTTCGGTTGTCCACGCAATCGCAAGATGGAATCAATCGACGAGAAAAATTTGCAAGTCGCGAACGATTTCTTTAACGAAATCGGAGATTACGCTTCCAATAAAAACGTCGTCATAGCGCTCGAACCGAATCCGGCTATATATGACACGAATTTTTTGAATACGACGAGCGAGGCTATAGAGTTCGTAAGGAGTCTCAACAACGATGCGATTAAAATAAATTGTGATTTAGGGGCAGTCATATACAACGAGGAGAATATCGATATCATTTTGGAGAACATCGACATTGTAAATCACATACACATCAGTGAGCCGAATTTAGTTTCCATCGTTCGTCGAGAAATGCACAGAAAATTGTTCGATGCATTAGAAGTAGTCGGATACGGCAAATACGTCTCGATAGAGATGAGAAAGAGCGAGATAGAGGTAGTCGAAGAGGTAATAGAATATGTCGGGAATATCTAGAAAAGAAGTGAAGATTATGTATAAGAATATCGCAGGTGTACCAAATTTTGAATGTCACGAGTTTGCTAAAAAGAAAAGAGATTATTGTCTTTGCATTCCCATCATCAACGAAGGTGAACGCATAAAAAAAGAGTTGGAAAGAGCGTTAGAAAGCGGTGTGAAAAATTGGGTGGATATCATCATATGCGATGGCGATTCGACGGACGGGTGCACAGAAGAGAATTTGCTTAAATCGTTAGGTGTCAATACTCTGCTCGTCAAGAAGGACGAAGGTAAGCAGGGTGCTCAACTACGAATGGGATTTTGGTGGGCTTTGGAAAGAGGCTACAAGGGAATAGTCACCATCGACGGGAACAACAAAGACAGTATCGAAGATGTTTCCGCGTTCGTCGAGAAGTTGGAAGAAGGATACGATTTTGTGCAGGGTTCTCGATTTATCGTAGGTGGCGAGGCCATCAACACGCCTCTTATTAGAACGTTATCCGTCAGGCTCATCCATGCTCCCGTCATATCTTTGACAGCCGGTAAACGGTATACGGATACGACGAATGCTTACAGAGCTTATTCGAGAGCATATTTGAATCACGAGGCGGTAAGACCGTTTAGAGATATTTTCATGACATACGAGTTACTAGCATATTTGTCAGTTCGAGCAGATCAACTCGGGATGAAGACTTGCGAAATACCGGTTAGAAGAGAGTATCCGAAGGATGAGAAAACTCCGACGAAGATAAGTTTTTTCAAAGGGAATTATCAGCTTTTAAAGATACTTTTCTGCAATATGTTCGGAAAGTATAAACCTAAGGATTGATGGATTATGAAGTACGATAAAATAATTATAGGCGCGGGTATATACGGTTTGTATGCAGCTTCGTTTTGTGGCAAAAAAGGGGAAAGGGTATTGGTTCTAGAAAAAGAGAGTGAGGCTTTCAATCGAGCAACTTACATCAATCAGGCGCGGGTGCACATGGGGTATCATTATCCCAGGAGTTATTCGACGGCAATCAAGTCGGCTAACTATTTTGAACGATTCAATGAGGATTACGATTTTTCAATTTTGAAAGAGTTCGACCAGGTGTATGCGACATCTTCTAATTTCTCATGGACGAGTGCCGACGAATTTGAAAAGTTTTGTCGTAATGCAAATATCGTCTGTGAGAAAATAGCGACGAGCAAATATTTTAACGAAGGGGTGTGCGATGGGGCTTTTTTGACGAAAGAGTACACTTACGACGCCCGTATATTGAGGGACTACTTTTTAGAGGAGATAGCTAAGTTCGACAATGTCGACATAAAATACGATTCCAAAGTAATTGCCATCGAAAAGCACGAGAGGACTTACGAGGTCATCTTGGAAAATGGCAATTCGTTCGAGACGGGGTATTTGCTCAATGCGACGTATGCAGGAGTGAATCAGATTCTTTCGATGCTCGACTTGGAGCACTTTAAAATAAAGTACGAACTTTGCGAGATAATCTTGTGTAAGGTAACAGAAAAATTTAAAGATGTCGGTATAACAGTTATGGATGGTCCTTTTTTCTCGATTATGCCATTCGGCAAGACGGGATATCATTCCTTGACCGCCGTGACGTTCACTCCTCACAAGACATGCTACGAGACTTTGCCGGAGTTTGAATGTCAAAATAGGAGCAAGGGATATTGTACAAAATACGATTTGGGAAATTGTGATAAGTGCATCGCCAAGCCACAAAGTGCTTGGCCATATATGTCCAATTTGGCTAGGAAGTATTTGAAAGAAGAGTACGGGTTCGAGTATGTGAAGTCGCTTTATTCGATGAAACCGATTTTGAAGGCTTCCGAAATAGATGATTCGCGGCCGACGATCATCAAAGTATTCACGACTAATCCAACTTTCGTAAGTGTTCTATCAGGAAAAATCAATACAGTATACGATTTAGACGAGGTGTTAGAGTTATGAAGTATAAAGAAAAGAATTTCGTGTCGGTCGTCGCTTATGTCCACGATGCCGAAAAGACGGTGGGTAAATTTATCGCGAGCATCGATGAGGTTTTGAGAGAAAAATTCTTGCATTACGAAATAATATTGGCAAACGACGCGTCTTGTGACGACTCGGTCAAGGTGATAAAGGAAGTCGCGGCAACGTGTACTAATGCATGTATAAGCATTTTGAATATGAGCCATTTTCAGGGGAAAGAGCTGACCATGAATGCCGGACAAGATTTGGCAATCGGCGATTTTGTCTACGAATTCGACACGACCGTCATCGATTACGACGTGAGTATAGTGTTCGACGTTTATAAAAAGTCGTTAGAGGGGTACGATGTCGTCAATGTCTCTTCGAATAGGAAGAGGAAGATATCTTCGAAGATGTTTTACAAAGTTTTCAATAAGTTTTCCAATTATCAGTATAAGCTGGATACCGAGACATTCAGAATATTATCTAGAAGGGCTATTAATAGGGTCAATCAAATAAACAAGACCGTTCCGTATCGAAAGGCCGTTTTGGCCAACTGCGGCTTGAAGCTCACTCGTGTCGAGTACGAGTCGATTGCCGATGTGACTACCGAAAAAAACGAGATGATGAAAGAGGAGAGAGAGAAGAATGCTTTCGATGCGCTCATCTTATTTACGAATGTCAGTTACAAGATAGCAACGGCCTTGATATTCGCTTTCATCTTCATCACTTTGTGTGTACTCGGATATACGGTGTACATATTCGTGAGTAGTGAGCCAATCGAAGGCTGGACGACGACCATGTTGTTCTTATCGTTCGGCTTTTTAGGTATGTTCAGCGTCTTGGCAATAATAATCAAATATTTGTCTGTGATAGTCGGGTTAGTATTTAAAAAGACCGATTATTTGATCGAATCTATCGAAAAGCTGAATTAGAGGATTTCCATTATGAATGAGATTAAAACTATTTTTAAAAAGGGCCAGTGGATGTACGGCTTTTCGGCTCTGGTTGCCATCTATTTTTCTTATCTATTCGTAAGAACCGGGATATTCGAAATTAGAAGTGCAATCATAATCTCTGGTGTGGCTGTGGGCTTGGCCGAATTGGTCACTAGGCATTTTTTAAATCGAAGCCTCAGTTTTCGTGTCGACGATAGGCGGGTAAGAACAAAGTTCTTTGTCGGGGTGTTGGCGATTGCTATAGTAATTACTTGGTGTGGAAGGGTCTTTTTGAGTTACACTTATACCGATTGCGAGGTACATATCGAGTCTAGTCGGAGCGGAGAAATAAGTTTAAACGACATCGACACGATTATCGTAGGGAACGTCGTCTATAAAAATGACGGGACTAATTTTGTAAGCGAGTACGATGCGTCGGTCGGCCAAAATGACGGATGGGTGAAAAGTATAGTCGGTGAGGATGAGATAGTAGTACAGGTAAAGAAGAGTTCGTCCGTCAAGATAATGTTTAGCAGTACGCACGAAGATTTGGTCGTGACGGACGGGGAGAAGGTCACGGATATCGTAGTGAGCAACCGAAAGGATATATACGTCGTCAGTTCGAATAAACGGACCGACATTTATTCGATAGTGCGCGCAGTTTTATCACTCGCATCGGTCTATTATGTCTTCATGATTGTCTCTATATTCATCGTGAATGCACGCGATAAAAGGGAGAAATATTTAATATTGACTGGCTTAATCGCATGCGGAATAGGACTATTTTATCTTTTGGATTCGTACATTCTTTTGACGCCCGATTCGTACGAATACATCGATTTCGATTTTGGCAATATTTTAAGATTTCGTCCCAACGAGCGAGTTTTGTTATATCCGCTAGTGATATCGATTATGAAAGTTTTATTTTCCAATCGTTTTTTGGAGTTCACGGTTTTATTCCAATATGCAGTATGGCTAATAAGTATAGTATATTTATATAAAACTATCGAGTTGTTGACAAGGAAGCCGATGCTTTCGATGGTAGGCTCCATCGTCTATGCTATCGCACCTTTTGCGGTCGTCTGGAACGGATGCATTTTGACGGAGTCTCTCGCTCTTTCGATGACTAACATTTTCATATATTATATGCTCGCGTACGTGAAGAACAATCGAACTATCTACGGTATAGTGAGCATCATCTTGTCTTTGGTAATGACGTTTATAAGACCGACTTCACTCATATTTTTGCTTGGAATATTGGCGTTCTTTATCTTGCGGTTCATTTTCGACGGGCGAAGGAAAAGTGATATGACGTGTATCAAATTTAATGGATGTGCCTTAATTTTGGTCGGTCTATATGCGATTTGTTTCAACAACGTATACGGGTTTTATTCGATAAGTTCCGTGATGCCGAGGCAGCAATTGATGGTGGTCATGCGGGAAGGCTTTTATAAAAAGAGCAGTGATGAAGAGTTTATCACCAACGTAGAAGAAGCTTATGAAAGTACTCCGGGTTCGGAAATTAAATATAGCGATTTCGAATGGAGTGCGATGAAAAAAGTATTAGAGAAGTATTCTTTGGTCGAAGTTCGGGAGCGAACTCGCGAGTGTTTCAAGAAAAATAGAAAAGAGTATATATCTTATTTGGTGGGATTAATTTTGTCCTACAGTACTACAAATTTCTTCGGTTATGGAGGAGAAAGCATGAATCCCGCGACATCGTTTATACGCGATACTGTCCTCAATTCTTTTGCTTTACTGACGTTTATGCACGTCTATATTCTAATATGTGTTCAAATATTTATGACGATTGTCGAATGGGTTAAGACTAGGAAGATACCTTGGATACATTGCGGATTGTTCGTTTTTCCTATGGTCATAGTTTTATCGTCGTTCATGGGGACTTGCGCCGAATTTATGAGGACGGCCGCGTGTTGTGTGCCGTTTGCGTATTTGATATTTATTGCGACTATGAGTAAATTGTTCAATGGAGGTAAAGAGAATCTATGAAGGAATCGATAAAAAAGAACAAAAAGGGGATATCGCTCATGCTCCTTTCTTCTTTGTTCGTCTGTGTGGGACAGCTATTTTGGAAGTTGTCGAGTGAAAATGTGTTTTATCTATTCGGAGGATTCGGTCTCTACGGTATAGGTGCTTTCGTGATGTTGTACGCCTATAAGTTTGGCAGTTTATCGGTCTTACAACCGATGCTCAGTGCCAACTACGTATTTACTATAGTGCTCGCGACAATCGTTTTGAAAGAGGAGATGACCGTTTTGAAAGTGTTGGGTGTACTAGTCATCATCTTAGGAGTCGTCTTCATAGGGGGAGGGGACGAATGAAGTATTTTGTGATGTTACTTGCCATGACTTTAATCGGGTCGGTTGCATCTTTCTTTTTAAAGAAGGCTTCTAGGAGTGAAACGATAGTAGATTTGGTGAAAAATAAACACATATACATCGGCGGTTTTTTGTATTTGACGTCGGCGGTCATCAACATAATCGTTTTGAGATATTTAGATTATTCGGTCGTCTTGCCACTTACGGCTGTCACGTACATATGGACTCTTTGTATTTCGCAGGTTTTTTTGGGCGAGAAAATCACTTTCAAGAAGGTCCTCGGAATCGTCTTCATCTTAGTGGGAGCTGTTTTTATTGCTTGGTAAAATGCTAGGTAGGTCGATAATTTTGTCGTTTAATTCATTTTGAATTGACTTTGTGACTTAGATATCATATAGTTAGAGTAGTGATGGATATGAAGAAAATTGTTATTAATGGGAACAGGCCTCTTTCGGGAACAATCAACATAAGTGGAGCGAAGAATAGTGTAGTAGCCTTGATTCCGGCGGCCATTTTGACCGAGGAAACGGTCGAGATACTCAATACGCCCGAACTCACGGATACGGATAATCTCAGGAAGATAATCGAAATTTTGGGTGGGAAGATAGAGTTTGGCAAGGGACAGATGAAGATAGACGGCAAGAACGTCGTTTCTAATCCAATTCCAGCCGAATTGTCCGATAAACTCAGGGCTTCTTATTATTTCATGGGTGCTTTGCTCGGGAGGTTTAAGCGCGTCGTCATCAATTTTCCGGGCGGGTGCAAGATAGGCAAAAGACCGATAGATTTGCACTTGAAGGCTTTTAGAAAGATGGGTGCGATTATAGTTCGCGATGGGGATAGGTATACTCTTACTGCCGAAGATTTGCATGGAGCCAACATTTTACTCGATTTTCCGAGTGTAGGTGCGACTATCAACATTTTGATGGCAGCTACTTTAGCTAATGGGGTGACCGTCATAGAGAATGCGGCTATGGAACCAGAAATAATCAACATCATCTCTTTGCTCAACAACATGGGAGCAAAAATCGTCGGAGGTGGAACTCATACCATCAGAATCGAAGGGGTCGCTAGACTCAGTGGAGCGGTAGTCGAAGTTATTCCCGATAGAATCGAGGCCGGGACTTATATGATGGTCGGGGCTTTGATGGGAGAAAATTTGCGAATTGCGAATGTCATTCCGAAACACGTCGAGATACTTCTTTCGAAAATGCGGGATATGGGTGTCGATTTTACGGTCGAGGACGATGCGGTCATTTTCAATAGAGTGGCTCGTCTGGAAGCAATCGACATCAAGACCTTGGTTTATCCCGGATTTCCGACAGATTTAGGTCAACCGATGGCCGTGTTGCTCGCCGCGGCGGATGGTGAGTCGCGATTCCTGGAGACCATTTACGAGAGTCGGGGCGGTCATTATCCCGAGTTGGTAAAGATGGGAGCAAATATCGAGTATACTCCAGCAAGTGCGATAATCAAAGGACCGTGTAAGCTCGTCGGGGCCGAGGTTTCGGCTAGCGATTTGCGAGCGGGTGCGGCTCTCATGATTGCAGGATTGGTCGCGGAAGGTACGACAAAAATTTCGAACATAGAATACATACTGCGCGGGTACGAGGATTTAGTCGATAAGTTGTCCGCGGTCGGGGCCGATATACGCATCGTGGACGAATAAAATAGCATGGTCCATACACCTATCGAAGGCAAAGAATAATTTCAGGGGTTGACTTTTGTAAAAAAATCAGTATAATATGCTTTGTTTCGAAAGGGGATTTTTAATAATGGCAAATAAGAGACAAAAGAAGAAGCAAGCCCGAAGATTAGAGGCTGCTAAGTTAGAACAATTGAGAATAGATAGTGAGAATCTATCAAAAGAGACTTCACTTTGGGTAGAAGATGACAATTTAGTTGGACAAATCGAAGACGACAAGGATTCATCTTCAATTGAGGAAGAAGTCGAAAAAATTGAAGAAGAAGAGGAGAACGAAAAAGGGTTCGGTTTCTGGTTTAAAAGAAACAAGGTCAAAGTTTGCGCGGCAGCGGCAGCTTTCCTCTTGGTCGGGGGCGTAAGTATTTATGCATTCGGACCATTTGGTAAGAACAAAAACAAAGATAATAATAAGGACCCTAAGGAGTCCGAGACGACATTCGTAGATCCAACTATGGAGCCAACTAGTGAACCTAGTTATGCCGTGCCTAATCCTAGCGAATGGATTACTCTCGACCCCGAACCTAGTGAGTCATTAGAAATCGTAGATCCAGAGCCAACCGTTTCTATACCGGCTGGGGTGGTGACTTGGAGACCAAATGGTAAACCTGTATTACCTTCATTGAATCCAATCAATTCAGAAGAAGTACATACTTTTGGAGAATGGGCTTACTTCGATAAGGATAACGAGTCTAGGACTTGTGCGGATTGTGGTGTAGTCGAATACAGACCACACTTATTTACGCACAATAAAACGTTTACTCAACTCGGAAACAATGGTAAGCACGCTGTAAAAGATGTAGTTCATTGTGAGAGTTGTGGGTTCGATACAGTTTTGAGTTATGAGGAGTCTTGTAATCTCGAAGTTACTACTTACGATTCTAAGTACGAATATTTGGTATGTTCCGATTGTGGGGTGAAGCTAAAAAGGGAGCATAAACTCGACAAAGGGACGGATTACGGAAGTGGAATCACTTACAAATGTACTAACAAGGGATGTAATTATACGAAGGCAATAGACTACGATCCAGTTCATTCGGATGACGATTTCGGGCATACAAACGAACCAAGTTATTCGGATGACCCGGTCATCACGAGTAGACCTACACCTCCTCCATCAGCTGCACCTAGTGCTGCACCATCTGCGGAGCCTTCGGCTGAACCTTCGGCAGAGCCTAGTGCTGAACCTTCGGCAGCACCTTCAGATCCTACCCATGGCGGTTTGAATCCAGATGTCGTCGTGACAGATGCACCACCATCTGAGTCGGATGAGTGGGGCAAAGGTGACGTCGAGGTTCCAGGCCAAAGCCCAGATCCAGTCGAATCAGACGAATGGGGAACAGGCGATGTAGAAATGCCTAGTAAGCAACCTGAACAAAACAATAATCAAAACGATAACAACAATAATCTCGGTAGTGATGACGAGGACGAGTTTGGAATGCCAGACGATATGGAGACACCTATTAAAAAGGCTAGTGACCCAGAACCGGCTCCAGCACCACAGCCTACTCCTGTAGCAGCTTTACAAGGAAAAATAGACTTTTTGAAGAGTCTAAAAGACAATTTGATGGCTTGGATGCCTAATGCAAATATGGACGACTCAAAGAAGGGTCCTAGACTCTAAAAAATGATAAATTTTTAAGAAGCCCGAAAAAGGGCTTTTTGCATGCAAAAAACACTTGACTTTTGAAAAAAATGTAGTAGAATATCTGTAATCAATTTAAGGGGGAAAATATCTTTATGAGAAAAAGGGGTATCATAGCGACCGTAATATTCGTCACCGTATTGGTGTCAGCAATACCAGTCGTTAGCAACTTATTCGATATTTATAACGAACCGTTAGATTTAGATTCACCTCTCGTCTTCAACGACCGAGAGAGTGCACCAGATGAAGAAAGCGAATCGTCGAAGAACGAACAGGACGAGGAGCCACTAGAAGATGATAGTTTGGAAGCGACAGAGATAGCAGATTATCAAGTAATCTTGAGTGACGAGAAACTGACGGGAGTACAAGTAGTTCAAAGTGACTTTTCTGTAACGGTCACGGGAACTTTATTTAGAAACAGTGTCAGTCCTCGAGGACAATTATCTTTTGACTTCTATGCACCAAAAGAATTACCAGAAGAAACATTGAAGAATTTGAGTGTGGTTTTGCCGAGTGAAGGCAATAAAACATACACTCAAAAGAAAGACAAAATTTTAGAAAGGAATAAAAAGGGGGATTTATATTTTACTTTAGCATTGAATGCGAATTCTAGAAAATCTGTGCCGGTCGAAGTCGATTGGGGAGACGGATTTATAATCACTTATTTGATAGTATTCAACTTGTCGATAAGATAGTTCAAAAAATGATTAATAGTACTTTGACATTCATAGTGTTAAATGATAGAATATAGTTTGCAATTTATTTTAGGAGGTTTATTTATGGCAACTAATAATAAAAAAGTTAAGAATGTAGCATTGGGAGTTACTGCGGTTACGGCTGCAGTTGCCAGTGCATATACAATTACAAATTTGATGTTTAAGGAAAGGGATTATAGCGATGTTTTGGTCGAGTCTGCGAAGAAGTACGTAGAGAACAACAACTTGACTATCGATTCTAAGTTGGTAGTAGGCGTACCTGAGCTTCGCGAGTCTGGAAGTTTAGTCAAAGATTTGGGCGGAAACTTCGACGACGACAGTTGTGCGGTCGGTAACGACGACGGAAGTCTCACGGCGCATGAAGCATGTCCTGTCCCACTCGCAGATGAAAATGAGGAAGTTGCAGAGTTAGCTTATAATTTGAGTTCTACGTTCCAGAAAGGTACTATTTCGGGAGTCGATTATAAGAGATTAGCAGTCAGCGTAGTTTTCAATAAACCAGTTAGTGTCCAAGGCGGTATCGATTGGACTGTTTCCAGTGATGGAAGAACTGCTACCAAGTATTACTATGCGCAAGAAAGCGAGTCTTTGGTGTTCAGTACGCTCGATGGAGAAGAAACAGTATCTATCAATATAGAAGCTACTGGTGATTTCAATCCAAAGAACGTCAATACTTCACCTAATATCAAGGTGAACGGAGCAACTTTGCCTATCATCTCAAATACGATAAATACCAAGTTGGACGGCAAAACTAAACGTGGTATCAAGTTCTTCGATGGTGTTGCGCTCGATTACGACGCGGCCGTATTGGAATTTACTTCCGGTAAGGATAGTGCAGGTAAGACGAGTCCTACGACAGCAATTCTTTATAAATACAATGAAGATGGTACACTCGGTGTAGGTATCCAAAAGGGTAACAAGTCCGAGGTCGCAGGAGAAGGAAGATATAGACTCGTAGTCAGCAGCGAGGCTGGTGAAGTCATTCGCGATTTCTCTATAGATAATACTGCTCCAGAAGTAAGAGTTTATGTCGTCGACGAAAACGGCAATAAGGGTGCCGAATTGACCAACAGTTCGGTCGAGGCCGTTCGCGTGACTAACAAAGACGTAATGGTCGAGTTTAGTGATAAGTATTCTAACGTTACGGCCGAGTTGACTGGTAGAGTTCTAGAAGTTTCTATGGGCGAAGTATTCAGCAACGAACAGGAATACGAGATTACGGCTACAGATGCAGCTGGACATACAGCTACGGCCAAGTTTAGAATCAACAAAGCTGTTCCTACAATCGAAGGTGTCGAATCTGGTGCTCATTATAAGGAAGCTAAGTCTATAAGTTTCGACAAAGAGAACGTAAAGGTCACTTTGGATACTATAGACGGTGAAGAAGTCGACGCCGAGAATAATAATTTCGGTGAGGGAACTCATACTATCGTCGTAAGTGACAGAAATAATGCAGATAACAATGTAACTATCACGTTCGTAGTGGACTTACATGCTCCTACATTCAACGGTTTTGCCGAAGGCGAAGATACTATCAAGACACCTGACGATTTCGTAGTCAGAGCAAACGACGATTATCTCGCATCTACAGTCGTCAAAAAGGGAGACACCGTCTTAGAAAATGTCACCACTTTGGACGAAGAGGGTACTTATACTCTAGTTGCTACAGATAAGGCCGGAAACGAGACAGTCAAGACGGTCGTAGTCGACAAGAACGCTCCTAAGGTAACTTTGGCTGGTGTCGAGTATCAAAGCGAGGACAACGAACCTATAACAATCGATGTACCTTTCGAAGGTGAAGAGGGTGTGACGTTCGACGTATCCGATACTATCGATGAGAACCCTACATATACTTTGGTCAACTCTAAGGGCCAAACTATCGAAGGTAAGACCGTCACAGCAAATGGAACTTATACTTTGACCGCGGAGGATGAAGTTGGTCACAAGACTATCGTCAACTTCATAATCGCAAGAGGCGTTCCTACAGTCACTTTGAATGGTACGACTATCGAGGACGATACTGCTCGTTATTATAAGGAAAACGTCGAAATCGAAATTGGTGGAGAGATGGAAATCACCGGTGCCGTATTGGAGAAGAAAGTCGGAGAAACTTACGAAAAAGTGGTCGATTTGACCGATACTTACGAGGTCGCGACGGACGATGAGACTCACAACGAGTACAGAATCGCCGTATCTTACGTCGGAAGCGACGAGGCATTCGTA
This sequence comes from uncultured Muribaculaceae bacterium, assembly GCA_964472425.1. Lineage (GTDB taxonomy): Bacteria > Bacillota_I > Bacilli_A > RF39 > UBA660 > RUG11867. The sequence goes on from CAYYLF010000001.1 coordinate 65,641, forward strand.
GTCAACTTTGTAATAGATAAGAAGATGCCTACTGTCGATGTAGCAAGTGGTACTTATGGTACCGATAAGGAAATTTCTTTCGACGACGAAAGCGGCATAAAGAGTGCATCTATCATCGAAAATGGTGTGGAACGTGCTCTCACAGCAAGCGAATTGGCTTCTAAGAAGGTTTCTTTGGAAGAGGATGGCACTTATACTTTGAAACTCGAGGATATGGCCGAAAACGGTAAGTCTTTCGATTATACTATAGATACGACTCCTGCAAGCGTAGTTTTCAGTGTTCCTGGTAAGGATGCCGAAGGCAACGACATCATGGTTACCGTTCCTAAGACGGAAGAGGAAATGAAGAGTACTATGTACTTCAACAAGAATGTCACTTTGGCATTCGAGGACGCACTTTCCGTCATAAAGGTTACCGTAGATGGTACGGAAGTTCAGTCTATAAGTGCCGACTTAGGCGGTTCTAAGACTTATACTACTACTTTGACGGAAGGACCTCACAAGGTCGTCGTCGAAGATTTAGCTGGCAACAAACGCGAGTTAGATATAGTAGTCGATACCGTTTTACCTGGTGGTTCTCTATCTACGACGAATATTTACGACGAGAAAGACCCTAAAAAGGTAATCGGCGTGAGAGTCACTTTGGCTACCGACGAAGAATATACGAGAGAAAGCGCCGATACGTGGACTCCAGTCGAGGGTGAAACGAACAAGTATTACTTAGACGTAATGGTCGAGAGTAAGGAAGTTAGTGTCACTTTGAGAGACTTGGCTCTAAACGAGTTAGTCTTGACTAAGACTGTCACAGTCGATTTGACGCCTGCTACGGCGAGAGTCGAGTACGACAATGTCGATAAGACTAACGGGGATGTCATCATCAGACTTTATACGAACAAGCACGTCACATTCGAGGATGCGAATGGTTTGAAGTGGACTGGTGGTAACTTGATTACTACCGGTGTAAATGCCGGTTGGTACAAGTACAATGTGACCGTGACTCAAAATGTCGAGAACGACAACTTAGTTCTTACGACAGACAACGGTTATACTAGTACGACTTCTTACAAGGTATCCAATATCGACAAGACTGTCGACGTTAAGAGTGTCGAATATTCTAACGTCCAAGTCGTCGTGGATGAAGAAGGAAACAAGACGGAGGTAGTTACCAAGACTAACCAAAATGTAACAGTCACTATCACGGCCGGCGAACAGTTACAGTTCCCTGGCAATGAATCTATCGAAGAGAGCGAGTTGAAACTCGCGAACGGGGATTACATCTATACTATAGAGGTAGAGGACAATGCTGAGGTCACTTTGGATGTCAGAGATGCCATCGGCAACACTTCTACAGTAACTTACAAAGTTCGCGGTATAGACAGAAAAGGTCCAGATATCGGCGGCCTCGACGAGAGCAAGTTGGTGGATGCAGCTACTAAGTCTTACTTGTACAACACCACTGTCGTGCCTACGTTTACAGAGGGAAGCTTGGAAGACGGAACTATCAAATTAGAGAAGAGAGTTACCGGTTCAGCCGAATACGATGTGGATACAGAGTATCGCGGAAGTGGCACAGTTTTAGGTGAAGATGGCAAAGACATCGAATACAGATTGACTGTAAGCGATGGTCTCAATCCTACCGTAGTCAACATAAGAGTCGACATGAAGACTCCTACGGCGACTTACACAGCTACCAAGTACGTACTTACCGAAGACAATAAACCAGTTCTAGATGGTACTCCTATCGCGACTGGCATGAAGGTCAACACGGACGTTTTGGTCAAGGTTCAATTTAGCGAACCAGTCAAGTTGACTAGTGCAGACGGATACGAATTCGTCGACGACGGGGACGATTCCGAGTACAAATCTACTTACTATGTAAGAGTTCAAACTAACGATACAAATGTTTCTCTCGACGTAGAGGATGAAGCAGGAAATCCGACTACAAGTACTACTTATACGGTCGATTTCATAGATAAAGTCGTGCCTACTATAAGTGGACTCACCGATGGAGAGACTTACAATAAAGCAGAAATGGAGTCATTGGAGATATCTTTCAGTGACAACAGTACATACGAGGTCTTCATAACGGGTGGAAGTTACAATAAAACTCCATACGACCCAGCTACTACTCCTATAACGGCGGATGGCGAATATACGATAGAGGTCATAGATGCAGCTACCAACAGAACTGCAGTCACTTTCACAGTGGATATGACTCCTCCTACTATAACGTTCGACCGCGAAGGCGTCCTCGATGACGACGGAGAAACGTTGTTGTTCGCCGGACAAGTGACACCTACTTTTAGGGATGGAACCGGTGTTCTATCTAAGAAGACGGTAGACTCAGAGACCGGTGAGAGTAAGTACGAGGTCGTAGATAACAACTTCGTAAGTGGCACAGTAATCGACAACGAAGGCGAAGAAGCCGAAGTCGAGTATCTCTTGGTAACGAGCGATGCGGCTGGAAACGGAGACTCAAAGAAGTTCGTAGTAGACAGCCTCAAACCTAGTGCCGATATAACGAACAACTTGAACGGCAAAAAGTACATCAATGTCGATGCAATCGTCACGATAACTTTGGACGACGACGTTACGATGCTCACAGGTGCAACGACAAACTTCGTTCCAGTGGAGGGTACTAACGGTAGACAGTGGAAACTCACGATGGCTACCAACGGTTCCTTCGCCATCCAATTCAAGGATAAGGCTGGAAATGTAACGGATGAGACTATAACGGTCAATTTCATAGATAAAGTCGACCCTACTGTAAGAGGTGTGACGGAAGGTGCCGTTTACAATGCAAATAATTTACCAGTTATCACATATAGCGACAATATCTCCGCCAAGGGTTATCTCACAGGTGGAGGTTACAATAACAAGTATTTGGGAAGTCCAATTTCTATAACTAAGGATATGGGCGATGGCGAGTATACTTTGGTAGTAAAAGACTTAGCCGATAACACTTTGACTTACAATTTCAGAGTGGATACGACCCCGCCAGTTATCACTCTTCCAAATACCGATAAGGAAACTTCAGAAGGTTTACCTCTATATAGGGTAACTACCAATGAAGAAGGCGAAAAGGTAGGTATCGTTCCTAATTTCGAAGAAGGCGCAACTCCAGTTCTTACGAAGAAGGGTTCTACTACGGCTATCGAGTACGCTAGAGGCGACATGATCGTCGAGGATGGCGAGTATACTTTGACCGTAAGCGATGCGGCCGGAAACGAGGATACAGTAACTTTCGTCTTAGATGGTACGGTTCCTACGCTCGTATCTAGTAAGCCCGAATTGCCTCAAGGTGTAGAGTTCACTAACGAGACGAGTACAGTATTGTTCACATTCGACGAGACAGTCGAGAAGAACATGACTAACGAGAATATCGTTCCTGTCGATGGAACCGATGGTAAGCAATGGAGACTCACCGTTTACAATGCCGAGCCTGTAACACTCAAGTTCACGGATTTGGCCGGAAACGAGTTCGAAGAGACTTATACTCCATCGTTCATGGACAAGACTGTTCCTGTCATCACTTTGAATGAGGAAGTTAAACAAGACGAGAACGACGTATACATTTATGCCGGAGATGTCACAGTTACCATAAATGAAGCTAACTTGGATTATCTCTTAGTCGACGGAGAAATCAAACGCGATTTCGTAGTCGATTCCGATAATGCGTCTATCTCAACTAGATTATTTACAGATGGCAAACACACCGTTAAGGCTTTCGATAAGGCCGGAAACGAGTCTTTGGAATATACTTTCGAGATTTACGATAAGGCTCCTTCATTCGATGCGAACGGAACTTATACATTCGTCACTATCAAGGGTATGGCCGATTTCTCTATTCCAGAAATAAAGGCGACGGATGCTCGCGGTGGAGAGTTAACTGCTGCTACTACGAATACGTTCGACGTGAATGAGCCTGGTACTTATACTTTGACTTATACGGCAAAGGATAATGCAGATAGAACAAGTGAACAAACCGTAACAGTCATCGTTTTGGATATCGATGAGTTCACTGATATCAAGAATCAGATGAAGACTTGGGCCGACAATGCCGACCCAGCAGTCGACGTACTCGACAGAGTAGAAATAAACAAAGACGATTATACTCCAAAGTCTTGGAAGGCAAGACAAGATTTAATCGACGAGTTAGATAGAACTTTGACTGCACCTATCGCGTCAACTGTAGACCAAGATTATGTCGCCGGAATGGTCGATGAAATCAAAGCCAACGCTTTAAAAGAGAAGACTCCAATCGTCACGACTAAATACGACGCGTTAGTCGAAGAATTCGAGGCACTTCCTGCCGAGGATTACGATGAGGACGCGTATGCAGAAGTCGAGGCTTGGATTGAAGCTAACGAGACGAACGGTTTAGGCGACATCGTATTGCAAAGCCAGTTCAACAAGTTGCGTACTAAGGTTTTGAGCGAAAAACTCGAAGATTTGAAGAAGGCTACGGTCGCATTCGATAAGGATGCAGCTTTGGCGAAAATCGCAGAGATGGAAGGCAGATATACGGCCGGAGATTATACCGGATACGATACTTATGCTGCCGACTTGGCAACTTTGAAGACTAACGTAAACGACGGGACTGTCAACAAGAACAGTACGTTCAATAAAGAGGTCGAGAGAATTGCCGGTGAAATCGGCACTAAGGTACAAATCGCGACTGGACTCGCAATTTACGACGAATTCGTCACAATCGAGAACGAGTTTGCAAAGATGGCAGAATCCGATTATACCGATACTTACGGTACTTTGAAGAACGCTATCGAGGCGGCACGCAATTACGTTACGAATTCTTATAAAGAAGTGCCAACGGAAGACGGTTTGGTAAGTGAGTTCACACCACTTGCAAATGCGGTCAAGACAGCACGCGAGGCCTTGAAGGCTCGCCCTACGATAGATACTCCAGTAGTACTAAAAGTAGGTGAGAGAACTAATGGTTATGTCAAGGCTGGTGAGACGTTCACATTGACGTTCACTTCTCCTATGACTCTCGATGAGAGTGCAACTACCGTCGAAATCAACGGTAAGGAGGCGACTGTCACATCTAGTACGGTCGAAGGCGTGACTACTTATAAGGCCGAAGTCGAAGTCGAGACTGGTGATACGAACGGTAAGGTAATTTACAGTATCGTTCCAGTCGACGAGGATGGAGTCGATGGTAAGGAAATCGCCAACGAACTAGTAAATGCGACTTTCACAGTAGATACACATGCTCCAGAGGTCACTATCACAGAAACCGACAAGATGAACGATGGCGTATATATATACGGTATAGGTTCGACGGTTACAATCGGCGTATCAGACGTCTACGAGATAGACAGAGTCGAAGTCAATGGGGTGGCCGATGCTAATTTCGGAGCTACTCAATCTTATACTCAAGGTACTCGTACTATCAAGGTATACGATAAAGCTGGAAATGCATCAGCTGAATACAAGTTCGAAATTTATCACGTAGCACCTGAATTCGATGTACCCGAAGATGAGACTTACGTCACTCTTCTCGATGAGGAGATAATGCTCGACAAGCAGGCTGCTACAGACGCACTCGGCAAGAAGGCAACTATCACGCCTTCAGGTTCAATCGATTACGAAGTAAAGGGACCTCATACTATAACTTATACGGCTACAGACGCGGCTGGACAGACGACTAAGAAGACTGTCACAGTTCACGTGTTGGATGTTTCAGAGTTTACTCCTATCTACGAAGATATGAAGGCTAAATTCGACGCAGCTACAGGCAATATACTCGATAGAGTCGTCGCGAATGCGGACGATTATACGAGTGCGACTTGGGATGCAAAGTGGGCTTTAGTCTACGATTTGAACGACAAGTTGACCGATTCTATCATCGATACGAGTGTAACTCAAGATTACGTCGAAGCGCAAGTGGCGGCTATCGAGGCCATCACGCTTGCACCTAAACTTCCGTTCGACGATACTGCTTACAAAGCAGCGGTCGCAGATTTCGAGAGTCTTCCAAGTGTCGACTACGATGCGACTAAGTACAACGAGATTGCTTCATTAATCGCTTCTTATAAAGAGAACGGTTATGGAGATGCAATCGAGTTGCAAAGTGATTTCAATAGAGATATCACTAAGGCTCTAGAGGCCAAAATTAAAGACCTCAAAGACAACTACGGTGTTGCTTTGAACAAGGCTAATGCTCTTGCCAAAATCGACGAGATGAGAGAGGCTTATGCCGACATTCTCGAAGATTACGAGGGTACAAGAGATTATATGGATGCACTCGATACGCTCGAGACTAATGTAAGCGACGGGACTATCACTTTGAACAGTGCATTCAATGCCGAAGTGGAGAGAATCGAAGGTCTCATCGGAGACAAGGTCGATGTCAAGACTACGGATTACTACAGTAAAGAATTCGCTGGCATCAAGAACGAAATTAAAGATTGGACTAGCGAAACTCATACTAACTATGCAAACTTGGTTAGCGCCATCGAAGACGCGGAAAGTGTTGCTGCGACCGGTACGGTAAGCGAGTTCAAGGCTGCTCTTGCAGCGGTCAAGGCCGAGAAGACTAAGGCTCATGCTTATCCTAGAGTTATCAACCCAGTGCTCAGTGCCAGTGGTAAAGGTAATGCCGGATATGCAATCGCCGGAGATACGTTGACTTTGACTTTCGAATCTAACGTAGCGCTCAACTTGACGACGAGCGAAGATGAACCACTATACAGTACAGCATTAATCGGTGGTAAACCAGCTGCTGTCACTCCAGTCGTCGACGAAGAGACTGGCAAGGTAAGTTACCGTGCTCAAGTCACAGTCGATGATGAGGTTGCAAACGAATTCGCCACTTATAAATTGACGTTAGTCGGGCCTTACCAATTGATGTACGAGGGCGAAGTCGTAACTGTAAATACTATTACAGTCGACAGAACTCCTGCTCAAGTAAGTTTGGAACCATCTAACGGTGGAATGACCAACCAACCTATAACTCTCGAGGCAATCGCCGACGACGAAATCATAATAAGTGGAATCACTTATAAAGAGAATGCAAACGCCGAGGCTGTTACACTTACAGATGTAACGTTCGGACGCGTAGGAACGACGACTACTTATAGGTCAAGTCAAGTATCTAAGAACGGTATTTATACTATCAGTTATACGGATTTGGCTGGTAATGCAGGTTCCGAGTCTGTCACTATCAACAACATCGACATAGCCAACCCTACGATAAGTAGCATCGTGGCTAGTCCTGCGACTGCAACTAAAGAGGATGTCGTATTGACTATCACTCCTAGTGAAGCGCTCGAGACTTTGGTAGTAGATGGAACTGAGTTGACAGTAAATGAGGATGGAACTTATACATACACTGTAGATTCTTCTAGAGTCGTCGAGTTATCATTCACAGATTTGGCTGGCAATCCAGGGACCGATACTTTCGATGCTACATACATCGACAAGGCTATTCCTACGGGAACTATAACGGTTTCTCCATCAGATAAATTCGTGAAGGCGAGCGAGGGTGTCACATTGATACTCGAGCCAAGCGAAGAGTTGGACATCGAGACTTTGGAGGGATGGACTGCCAACCACGTAATGGATGGAGACAAGGTCGTTACATATCGTTACGAGAAGAAGGTATACGAGAATACGAACGGCGAAGTCACAGTCACATTCGAAGACTTAGTCGGAAACGAAGGAAGTGCAACTTATTCTGTATCCAATATAGATACGGATGGTGCTCCTCGCATCACAGAAACTTCTGGTAATTTGGTAAGTGGAAATCTTTACTCTTCTAACGTAACCGTAAGTATAAACGACGACAACATCAAAGAAATCGTCATCGACGGCAAAGATGCAGCAGTAACGACTACTACTCATACGTTCGAGGGCGACGGCACACATACGATCAAAGTCGTAGATAAGGCCGGAAACGAGACAGAGAAGACTTACATAATCGACACGACAGCACCTGTTATCAGTTATACTGGTAAGAAGTTGTTCATCGTGACGAATGCGGACGATTTCAATATCGACGAATTGGAAATCTCTGTTTCCGACAGCATAGATAAAAACGCTTCACTTTCTAAGACTGACGAGACTGTCAAAGGCGTACGTACTATAACTTATAGTGCCATCGACGAGGCAGGCAACGAGGTTGCAGATGAAGACAAGGTCGTAATCGAAGTCAGAATCATAAACGACACTGCTCTTGCGAACTTGGAAGGTATCATGAACGGTTTGGATAAGGCCAGTGTGGACAAGACTTTCTTGACTGCCGAGGCTAGAAACAAGCTAGACTATACCGAAGAGTCTTGGAACAAGAAGATGGGCATACTTACAGATTTGAGAAAGGCCATCGAAGAGGAATCAGAGATAGTCACTCAAGCTTACGTGGATGCTCAAGTAAAAGAAGCGTCAGGCTACTATTTGGAAGCACGCGAAGTCGACATGACCAACTACAACAAGATGGTCGAGACTATCGAGGCTATGAATAGAGCGGATTACACCGCTACAGATAAAGAATGGAACGATTTGCAAACTTTGGCAAATAAGACATTCCCAGCAGGTACTATTCAGAGTACTATAAACAAGGCTTTGACTACTCTTCGTGAAAAGTACGATAAGGTCAACGAGACCATTATCAAAGCCATGGTTCTAAATCCAGAACTAGTTTCAGGAACTAAGACGAGTGGATACTTGAAGGCAGAAGAGACAGTCACTTTGACATTCACTTCTACCGACGAGCTCGACCTCGAGGCAACTGAAATCAAGATAAACGGCATCACTTTGACCGCGTCAGATATTACCGTAGATGAAAACAATTATTCTGCTTCTATCACAATCGGTGAGGAAGACGAGAATGGCAAGTTAGTTTACTCTATCAAGCCTATAAACGTCGACGGTGAAGCTGGTAGAACGGTCACTATCATAAGTAGTGATGCGACGTTCACGGTAGATACGAAAGCACCTATCTTGACTCCTAGCGATACTACAATTCCTGGTGTCTACACTGGTACGGTAACTGTATCTATCGACGAGACTTACGAAGTCGATGCGATGTTCGATGGGGAAACTCAAATAGAATTCGACGCCGAGACGATGAGCGCCACATTCGAGAAGGGAAGTCACAAGATTACCGTTCGCGATAAGGCCGGAAACGTTTCAGAGGAACTAGAATTCGCCATATACGAGAGCGCTCCAAAATTCGTAGAGGAAACAGACTTCTTCTTGACTGTCAAAGGACAAGAGGTAGAACTTCCTACTTATAAGGCTATCGATGCTCTCGGAAACGAATTGACTGCAACTACTACAGATAAGGTCAACTACAATTCAGCTAAGGATTATACTTTGACTTACACAGTTGAAGACGCAGCTGGACAAGGTGCTTCTATGACTGTAACTGTCCGCGTACTCAACATCGATTCTTTGAACAATGTCGATGCTAAGATGGCCGGCCTCGAAGAAGTAGCCGAAGGTAAAGACTTCTATACCGTTACCGAACGCAACATGTTCGACTATACAGAAGAATCATGGAGCAAGAAGACCGGAATGATAAGCGAACTCAAGGCTGCTATCGCCGGTGAGTTAGAAGGAATTTCTATCGAGGATGTAACACAAGCGTACGTCAACGAGAAGATGAAGGCTATTACCGATTATTGGTTGGAAGCCCGTCCAGTGGATAGAAGCAGATACGACGCGATGGTCGAAACTGTCAAGGCTATGAACAGAGCAGATTATTCTGTCACAGACGAAGAATGGAATGCTTTACAAACTTTGGCGAAGAAGACCTTCGGCGCGAACGAAATTCAAAGTACTTTCAACAGAGCTCTAGAGGCTTTGACGAAGAAGTACGACGAGATAAACGCTAAGGCTATCAAGGATATCATCTCTAATGCGGCTATCACAGTCGAGTTAGCCGATGAGCAAGTTAAGACTAGCGGTTATGTTAAAGCAGGCGAAACTTTGACTTTGACATTTACTTCTCTCGAGGATTTAGATATATCTAAGACTTTGGTCACTATCGCAGGCAAGACTGCTACGTTCGATGGTGAATCAGCGGATGGCACATACGTTGCACGCGTAGAAGTAAGTAAAGATGACGAAGTAGGCCTCACAGATGGAAAGGTAACATATAGTATCGTTCCTGTAACGGTATCGGGAAATCCTGCTAAGTCTGTGTCTAGTAAGATAGAGGACGCAGTGTTCACAATCGACACGGTTGCCCCTATAATAACTCCTAGCGAGACGACAACACCTGGTATCTACGCTGGTCCAGTCACAGTCACTGTAGACGAGGCCAACGAAGTAGACAAGATGTACGAAATAGTCGAAGAGACTCGTACGGAAGTCAGTGGTTACGACGCCGAGACTAAGAGTGCTACGTTCACTAGTGGTTCTCACAAAATCGTCGTAGTCGACAAGGCTGGAAACGAATCTAACGTAGTCGAGTTCGCAATTTACGACGAGACTAAGAAACCAGTCATCACATTCGGTGAGTTGGAACCAAATCCAGATGAAGGATTGGTCGCGGCTTTGGTCACAGTCAAGAATAAGAAATTGGATATTCCAGTGGATACGTTCACTGCGACCGATTCCGTAGGCAATACATTATCTGTAACTCCTTCATCAATAGTGTTCACATATACCGATAAAGACGGAGTAGTTCAAACTAAGAATTATTCTAGTATCGAAGATATGGAATATGCACAAGATGGTGTCTATACAATCACGTTCAGTGCCGAAGACGCTATCGGCGTAGTAGGCGAAAGAGTATTCGAGTATCGTATCTTGAATTTAGACCGTTACCATAGAATGGCTAACGAGATGGCTGCTCTCGAAGAGAAAGCATCTTCATGCGGATTCTACAGTTGTAAAGATAGCAACAAGAACGACTATACTTCTAGTTCTTGGAGTTGGAGAGAGAGTATGCTCGCCGCAATGGGATATTTGGATGAACCTAACCTCAACTACAGACTTACTCAGTCGGATGTAGACGGTTATATGGATCAAATCGACCAAATGGCTCCATTGGTTCCAGAGACTCTAGATATGTACGATTATACTGAAGTTATGAAGGTTATCAATAATTTGGTAGCTTCCGACTATGTACCTGGTTCATCTCAATTCGATGATGGTTCTTGGGCAGAATTACAGTATATCGTAAACGAATCTAAGACCGGTATCAGACTACAAAGTGATGTCAACTATTATTCTTCATTGTTGAACCGTTTGGTCGACGAGTTGAATAAGATGCCTATCACAGATACGACGGCAAGTTACAAGACGAAGTACAACGCTATGGATTATGCGGGTTATGGCGATTACGTCGCTGCCCTCGATACGTTGTCAAGCGAAATCGGTAAGACTGTCGTATTGAACAGTGTATACAGTACTCGTTTAAGCGATATCGAGAGTGCATTGCTCGCGACTAAGAATCCATTAGTTACTACCGAGCTCGAACAGTTCGAGAGTGAACTTCCTGGATTACAAGCAGACTATACTACGAACAGTTATAAAGATTTGTCAGACGCTATTGCAGCGGCTAGAGCGTACGTAACGGCTAATCCAAATGGTCTAAGAAGTGAATTGGAGGCTAAGATGGTCGAAGTCAGAAATGCCAAGGCCAACTTAGTACTAGTACTCAAGACGACAAAGGTCGAATGGAGTACAGAAAATGCTGTGACTTATCCGAATGGAAAAGTCTATGCAGGACTTGGAAGTACGATAACTTTGACTTTCCAAGCAAACGGTGCTTTGGATACTTCTAGTACCGAAGTTACTATCGCTGGTCAAATAGCGGAGACAATCGGTTCTTCAACCGACGAGAATGGTGTAACTACTTATACTGCATCTGTAACGCTCGGAGCAAATGCTACTAACGGTACTAGCGGTAAAGCAGAGTATACTATCGAGTTAGTCGGAACTGATACGACAAAGACTCAAAGTGGTACAGAGAACGGTTCAACCGACATCATAGTCGATGTAACCGCTCCAGCAGATGTTACAGTTTCTTATGTAACAGGTTCTGGTGGAAATGAACATACTTTGAAAGAGAACGAAAAGACTAATCAAAATGTAACAATCAAAATCAAGTCCGACGAGGAATTGATTAGTGTAGTCGACAAGTCTACAGGTAAGGCTTGGAAAATCGTAAGTGCCGAGAGCGAAGATATTAGCGACTTGGATGCTGACGAATCAATTTGGGTTTACTACTACAGATTGTCTTCAGTAAGCAAAAACGTATCTGGTACATTAGTCGTCAAAGACTTGGCTGGAAACGAAAGCGAAGTAGCATACAATGTCAACCACATCGATACTGAGAACTTAGGTGGTACAATAACACCTAGTACGGAAGATTTGACTAACCAATCTATCACTCTTACACTCACAGTCAACGAGACTATGAAGTCTGTAAGTGAGGGCTGGACTCTACAAGACGACGGTACTTACACTATGGTAGTATCAGAATCTAAGACGTACAGTGCGACTTTGGTCGATATGGCTGGCAATTCTAAGACCGTGTCTTACGAGGTCACTAATATCGATACAGTCAAACCAGTGGTAAGCGTATCTATGGCTACGGCCGATGGTAAGTCTTACACTGGTGGTGTAACTAACCAAGATGTCACTGTAACTATCACATCAGATAAGGATTTGAAGTCTATATCTGACGGAGTTGCTGCTAACGATTGGTTGGCAACACGTACAGTTTCCGAGGATGGAAAGACGTTTACTTACGAGCTTACATTCTCTAGCGATGCAGGCAAGTCATCAACTGCAAGCGAAACATTCACTATGAGTGATATGGCCGGAAATGCTCCGGTGGGAACTTTAGGATACGAAATTAACATAGATAAGGAAGACCCTTCTATCGTAGTCAATGGTACTAAGGCAGCAGGTTATGACGACATCTATACGGCAACGGAAGAAAATCCAGTAAGCGTATCTATAAGCGATGATAACTTGGTCGGGGTTTCATATACTGAGACTATCGATGGAGTTACATCAGAGGCCAAGACTGTCACTGTCGCCGATGGCGTAGCGACAATCGAAAACCTCAACCCAAGCGTAGATGTAACTTATACAGTTACGGCTACGGATGGTGCCGGAAATAGTGAGACTCTCGAGTTCCACATCGACGGCAAGGCACCAGTCATCACTGGCGCAACAAATAATGCTACTTACGAAGATGATGTCGAAATCACCGTGACCGATGGCAATTTGTTAGAGGTTACTGGTGTCGATGAGGCTACAGTAGATGGAAACTCATATCTCTTCGATAAGGACGGTACTTATACGGTAACTGCTACCGATAAGGCCGGACACACATCATCCGTCACATTCACCATCAGCAAGACTCCTCTCGTAATCGGTGGATTGGAAGATGGTAAGACTGTTTACGACGAACCTGTCGAAATCACATTCAACAAGGGAACTGTAACGGTCGGTGGAGAAGAAATCACAGATGGTACTACTATCGGTGGAAATAATACTATAGGTGATGGTACTTACAGAGTCGTAGTCACTGCTCCTACGGGAGTCGTCGTCAAAGACGTGACTATAACTGTAGATACAGTCGCACCTACAATCAAAGCTGAAAAAATCGTCACGAGTGGAAATGTATCTATTCAAGACGGTGGATTCACAAACGGTTCAGTACTCGTTACTGTAGATGACGTGAACGTCGCGTTCATCGCCGAAGGCGAAAACAATCTCTACACTGGCGGGGCAAATACCGGAACACAAACTGTCACTATAAGTGGCGAGGGTGCTCATACGATAACTGCTCAAGATATCGCAGGACGTCCTGTATCGATAACATTTACAATCGATACAGAGGATCCTACTATCGTTCTTACGGGAACTGAGTCTACGACGACTCCAGGTCTATATGGAACAGAAGTAGAGGTATCTGTAACTGACAATTACGAAGGTGCTACTTTCGTAGTAACCGATGCAAACGGTGATGAAGTAAGTGGAACTAAGTTCGGAAACGGTACTTATACAGTAACGGCAACAGACAAAGCTGGCAATGTGGTAACTAAAAACTTCACTGTAAACACAGAAAAACCTGTAGTCACAGGCGTCGAAAACGACAAAGTTTACGGTGCAGCTCCAACTATCACAATCGGTGAGAATGTCACATCCGCTACTCTAAATGGTCAACCATTTACAAGTGCTTCGACTATGCTCGAAGGCAAGAATACTCTAGTCATCTCTACAGAGGCAGGAGTATCCGAGACTATCACATTCATAGTCGATACACAAGCACCTTACATCAGCGAAGCTATCGTCAATGGTGGTGTCTACAAGTCAGTAATCGCGAACTTCGCGGATGCGACGACGAAGGCGACCGGTATGCTCGATGGCAAGAAGGTCGAAGATGGCGACGAGATTACAGACGAAGGTAAACATACTTTGGTCGTAACTGACGAAGCCGGATATGAGGCAAGCGTAACGTTCTACGTCTACAATACGGCTCCAGTTTTGACAGTCGTAGATGATAAGGGTGTAGCACATGCAAGCGACTTCGAGGTAACTCTCGAGGGAAGCAAGACTCAAGAGTTCAAGCCGTACGAATATTCTGTCAAAGAGCGCGAAGGTATAACTACAAATGTAAGTGTATCTTCTACCGTAGATTTGTCTACATTGACAACAGGAGAAAACTATTATACAGTTACTTATACGGCAAGCGATGTTCTTCAAAATACTAAGACTATAACAGTCAAGGTTTATGTAAGAGATTCAGAAAAACCAGTTATAAGCGGTACGGACAGTGTACTAAGCGTTCCTTACGGTGCAAAGTCAATCGATGCATTGTCAGGAGTTAGTGCAACAGATGCATTCGCCGGTAATGTGGATGTAATTGCGGATACGACGAAAATCGACGTATACAAAGTAGGTACTTATACTATGACTTATACGGCCGACGATGGTAATGGTAATCCAGAAACTGTCACTCGTACTGTCAAAGTAATGGAGACTACTATTTCCGATTACTTCAGAAGTATTAACGGATGTAAGAATCCTAACTCTGTATGTTACAGTACAGGTACAGATGACAACTTCGTATGGTACAGCGGACACCTATGGCGTGTCGTAAGGGTCAACAAGGATAATACTTTGAGACTCATCACTGCGGAAGCAGAAACAGGCTTCTCATTCGACGACAATTCGAGCGTCTATGCGGGAAGCAATGCAGAACAATGGCTCAACAACGTGTTCTATCCATCTCTAAATAATGCAGATAAGATAGTCGCGACTACCGAGTATACTAAGTTCTGTAACCAAGGCAATACGACTACGAACATCAGATACGTATGTAATGCTTCTTACGAAGTAGGTTCTAAGGTCGGATTGATAACTATCGACGAGTACAACATACTCGGAGGTGCAAACGGATTCTTGAACAATGGTGAACGTTTCTTCACGATGACTCCAACTAGCGCAAATACTTCTTGGGTAGTCTATGAAGATGGCTCTAAGGTAGCGGGTCACTATGTCAACGAACCATACGCTATTAGACCAGTAATCAACATCAACCCAATCGACGTCGTCAAGGGTAGTGGTAAGGAAGGCAGCCCAATCTTCATCGCCGAAGGTAACGAAGGCGCTGCTGGACAAGCCCTCACAACTCGTACGAGCGGTGAATATGTAATGTTCGGTGGTAAGAAATGGCGTGTAGTATCTAGTTCAAGTGAAGGTACTAAATTGATAGCCGACAGTTATGTAACTACGAACAGTGGCGAAAAGGTAACTCAAGCTTACGGTACAGTCGGTACATTCTCAACTACGAGCGGTATCGGTCAGTACTTGAATACGACTGTCTACGATAGCTTCAACGATTCAGAAAAGTCAGTAATCAGACTTACAACATGGAATAGCAACAGATATTCTCTCGGACAAAATCCGATGGATTACATGAACAACGGCTCTAATACTGATGCTTATGTCGGACTCATTCGCGTAGGTGAACTCATGAGTGGTGCAGCTGGCAATAAAGCGGATAAGTTCTCTTATTGGACTATGACTTCTGCTAATGCGAATACATGGTACGTCAATTACGACGGTACTTCAGAGTATTCATCTGCAAGCGATGCACGTGGAGTTAGACCAGTTATCACATTGGAACCATCTGTAAAGATTGCCGGTGGTAATGGTACCGAAGACAATGCGTATACACTAGAATACTAGTAAAGAGAAAAAACGGAAGATGAAAATTCTACCGTTTTTTTGTTGACAAAATTCGGGGGGAGAATAAAGCATATACCCAAAATTAAGGTAGATATGGAAAATGCCTTAT
>CAYYLF010000002.1:0-49809 GCA_964472425.1 uncultured Muribaculaceae bacterium
ATCCCGAGTTCCTTATGTTAGAAATACCAAATCCCACAAGATTTGTGATTGAGCCGATTTTTTGATGAAAAAAATTTTTATTACATCCTTAATTTATGCTGGGAGTTATGTCAATATAGGAGACTATAGGCAAAGGAGTAAAGCCTTTAAAAAACACGTCATTTTGGATTTGGAAAATAGAAAAATATGTGGACAGAAGGCTAGTCTTTTATGTACTCAAATTTAGGAAAAGAGCACTGAGTTTTTTGTCAGTGTATAGTTGCAAATGAAGTAATTTGAAAGATAATGTGGTATGATTTAGGAAAGTAAAAGTTAGCACAGTAATTGCATAAGAGAACGAAGATACGACAAAATTAGAAAGAGTTCCCAATTACAATGGTAACTAGGTCAAACAAAAAAAAGGAGAAAAGATATATATGAAAAAAAGAATGGTCAAGCTTGTTGTATGTATAATAACGATATTTAGTATAGGAATTAGTATTTATATCGGAAAATCAGATGATACAAAGGAGAACGTTTCTAGTACGGAAAATAATGCAATTTCGATGTACATAGAAAATGATAATGGTGAATACATGACAAACCAAAGCTCTTCCTTTCCTACCGATGGATATATCCTAAACACGAACAAATCAGCATGTGAAAATGGGGGAATCATAACTCAAGATGAAACTACAAAAGCGTTGAGCGTTCGAACATCGCGAACAGATAGTTGTAATTTCTATTTTGATGTAGAACCTAAGCTTTTAAATTTCGTCTACGATTTGACCGAGATCGGAGGACCTTCAATAGGGGATACATTTTACGATGATATAACCGTTTCTTCGGTAGAAAGTGCTGCAAACAATATCGAAAAGTACCATATAAAGGTAATAAATCAGGGAAGAGAAATAACAGAAAAAACAGAATATGTTTCGGAAGATTTTACTAATCTTCCATATACAAAAAGTTTGAGAAACATTATTCCTTATAGTGTCTATGAAGTTTGCATAATAATCGAAATGTACTATATTGATAAAAATGGGCATCAATCCAATGTATACACTTTGCCGGAAAATTATAAAGAAGAATGTATTATAGATATAGGCGACCCTGATATTCCATTGGAGCCTGATATTCCATTGGAGTGATTATTTTATAACTTAAAAAATTACATTTGTATTTTACAATAAACTGTGTTATAATCAGTTTGTTAAACAGAAAGGAAGTGGGGAACGCAAACCCACTTTTATTAATGAATGGAGAAGTGTATGAAGGAAAAACTAGACAAAATTAAAGAAGCCATCACAGGACCGATGGAACGCATGAACATCATAGTAGACGAGATAATATACGTGACCGAAAACGGCTACAACTTTCTCAAAATCACTCTAGACAAAGTGAACGGACTCGACATGGACACCATAGTCGAAGCTACGAACGTCGTAAATCCGATAGTCGACGAACTTGACTTGATAGACGAAGAATACATACTAGACATATCTAGCAAAGAAAGAGGTAATTAAAATGGTTAAAAAAGAACTAGACGAAAAGAAAGCCAAGAAAAAAGCTGCCAGAGACTTCATCTCGAACGTTCATCTGATTGCTCAAGAAAAGGACATCGACGAACAAGTCATCTTCGATGCGATGGAACAGGCGCTCATCACGGCCTATAAGAAAAACTACAATGCGAAAACCAACGTCAAACCGAAAATCGACCAGAAGACCGGCGAAATCAAGATTTTCACGTATTACGTAGTAGTAGAAGACTACGAAGATCCCGAAGTGACCGTCGACGAAGAAGGAAACGAAGTCGTCAAAGAACCGGAAGTCCCAGTTGACGCCCAAATACTTCTAGAAGATGCGCGTAAGAAAGTCCCAGACATAAACGTCGGAGAGACCATCGAAGAAGAAGTCACGCCTGACGACTTCGGTCGAGTAGCTGTTCAAACGGCCAAACAGGTCCTCATCCAAAAGATTAGGACGGCCGAACGCGAAAGCATCATGGCCGACTTCGATGGCAAAGAAGGCGAAATGATGATGGGCATGCTCGCCATGGAAGACGAGAAAAACTACTACGTCGACCTCGGCCGTGCTCGCGGAATACTCCCTAAATCCGAAATGATTCCGAACGAAAAAGTCGAAATGGGTTCCAGCATCAAAGTCTACCTTCAAAAAGTCGAAGAGACTCCTAAAGGACCTCTCATCCTTTGCTCTCGAAAACACTACAACTTCGTAAGAAGACTCTTGGAAAGCGAAATTCCCGAACTCGTCGACGGTACTATCCTTCTCTATGGAGTCGCGCGTGAAGCAGGTCTTCGAAGCAAAGTCGCCCTCGCATCTACCGACGAACGCATAGACCCTATAGGCGCATGCATAGGAGAAAAGGGCACTAGAATCGCTTCCATTCTCCGCGAACTGAACGGTGAAAAAATCGACCTCGTTCTCTACTCGGATGACCCAGCCGAATTCATCAAAAATGCTCTTAGCCCTGCCAAAAATGTCTATGTTTCTATAGACACCGAAGCCGAAAAGAACGAGGCCTTTGTAACTGTCTCGGACGACGAACTATCGCTCGCCATCGGCAAGAAGGGCTCCAACATCAGACTCGCAAGCAAACTTACGAAATATCACCTTACCGTCAAATCGATGAGTCAAGTCAACGAAGAAGGAAATAGATAATGGGTATGAAAAAAATCCCGATGCGTATGTGTGTCGTCACGAGAGAAAAACTTCCCAAAAAGGAACTCTTGAGAATAGTCAAATTCGATGGCCGCGTCTCGGTCGACGAGACCGGTAAACAAAACGGCAAAGGCTGCTACCTCAAGAAAGATAGAGAAGTCTTAGCCAAAGCCAAAAAGACGCACGTACTAGAAAGAGTTTTGGAAACTGAGATTCCAGATGAAATATATGAAGAAATCGAAAAATTCGTAGATTAGAAAGGATGTGACCCTCATATGTTTAGTGTAAAAGATTATGCTGAAGAAATGGGAATAACTGTACAGGAAGTACTAAAAAAATGTGCTTTTTTAGGAATAAAGGCGACTTCCGCCTCCGACACTTTAGAAGAAGATGACGTCATCATGCTCGACAATGCGATAGACATACTAGACGCCGTCGAAGAAGAGAAAGTCGAATACAACTCCGACGAAGAAGAAGAAACCCTGGTCATCGAAAACGAAAAAAAAGATACGAGACGTGGAAAGAGCGACAAGCTCAAGAAAGGCTTCTCGACCGAAGCTAAAAACAACTACGCGAAGAAACGCAAAGAAATGTACAAAAACAAGAGCAAATTGACCTCGACGACGAATGCCGATGAGACGGTCGCCTTATATAAGGAAGGTATGACGGTCGGAGAACTGGCTCAAACCCTCGGAGTTAATGGAAACGACATAATCATGAAACTTATGGGCATGGGACTCATGATGCCTATAAATCAAAGTATAGACTTCGAAAATGCCGAGATAGTTGCCCTCGAATACGGACGCACTCTCAAGAAAGAGAGCACCCAAGACGTATCCAACTTCGAAGAACTCGAGATAGTCGACAACGAAGCGGACCTCACATCTCGTCCACCGGTCGTCACCATCATGGGACACGTCGATCACGGCAAGACAACTCTATTGGACTACATCCGTAATTCGCACGTCGTCGACAAAGAATTCGGAGGCATCACCCAACACATCGGTGCCTACCAAATAACCTACGACGAAAAGAAGATAACGTTCATCGATACCCCTGGACACGCCGCTTTCACCGAGATGCGTGCTCGCGGAGCCTCCATCACAGACATAGTCATCATAATAGTCGCGGCCGACGACGGAGTCATGCCTCAAACTGAAGAAGCTATCGACCATGCCCTGAGTGCAGGCGTACCTATAATTGTGGCCGTCAACAAGATAGACAAACCGGAAGCCAACACGGAACGCATCTACACCGAGATGGCCGCTCACAATATCACACCTGAAACGTGGGGTGGAAACATCCCATTTGTAAACATAAGTGCCAAGACCGGTGAAAACGTCGAAGAGATACTGAAAACTATTTTGGCCATCGCCGAAATGAACGAGTACAAAGCCAACCCTAATCGCTATGCCAGCGGTACGGTCATCGAATCTCGCATAGACAAGGCGAGTGGGGGAGTATCTAGCCTCCTCATTCAAAATGGAACACTTCGTCTTGGCGACCCGATAGTTGTAGGAACTGCTTTCGGAAAAGTCCGCACCATCAAAAACGACCTCGGCCAATCGATAGTCGAAGCGGGCCCTTCTACACCGGTCGAAATCACAGGATTGAACGGCAATCCTAGTGCAGGCGACAAATTTATGGCCTTCGAATCAGAGAAACTCGCCAAAGAAGTCGCCAACAAACGAAGCGTAAACCAGAAGGCATCCAAATACAAGACCGACGTAGTCTCGTTCGAAGACCTCTTTAGCCAGATTCAATCGGGTGTCAAAGAGATAAACGTCATCCTGAAAGCCGACGTTCGCGGTTCCGAAGAAGCCGTCAAAAACGCTCTATTGAAGATAGACGTCGAAGGCGTCAAGGTCAAAGTCATAAGAAGTGGAATAGGAGCTATTACCGAGTCCGACATAGTCCTCGCGAATGCTTCTAACGCCATCGTCATCGGCTTCAATGTCGTCGCCTCTAACTCGACCAAAGAAGCCGCCAAAGAATACTCGGTCGAAACGCGACTTTACACGATTATCTACAAACTAGTCGAAGACATGGAAGCCGCGATGAAAGGTATGCTCGACCCTGAGTACGAAGAAAAAGTGACTGGCACGGCCGAAGTTCGCCAACTCTTCAAATTCTCTAAAGTCGGCACCATCGCCGGAGTCAAAGTCCAAAAAGACTCCATCAAGAACGGTTCTAAAGTTCGCGTCATCCGCGAAGGAACCATCATCTACGATGGTGTAATCTCGAGCCTCCAAAGAGAAAAAGACTCTGTCAAAGAAGTCAAAGAAGGCTACGAATGCGGCGTTACCATCGAAAACTTTAACGACATAAAAGTTGGTGACATCTTCGAAACATACACCCTAGTCGAGGTCAAAAGATGAGCCTAAAAACTAAACGTATAGCTTCCGACATGATGCGTGCGATAAGCGTCATCCTAAACGAAGAAGCCGAAAACGAAATACTCAAAAAGGTGAGCATTACCGATTTAACAGTCGACTCCGACCTCACGTTCGCCAAAGTCTACTTCATGACGAGACTCGACGACAAAGAAATGGTCGAGAGAGAATTGAACGAAGCTGCAAGTTTCATAAGAAAAGAACTCGCTCACTCGCTCAATTTGAGAAGTACCCCTGAGTTAAAATTTGTCTACGACAAATCCTTAGATTACGGAGAAAGAATAGAAAGTATAATTGACAAAATAAACGAAGGAGAATAATATAAAATGACAATAAAAAATGCAAAAGACTTATCACCGAGAGAGTGGTACCTATTCTTGAAAGTCTATTCGAAATACTTTTCTAAAGTGTTCGTCGAAAGCAACAAAAATAGAGCGTTGAGCAAAGTAAAGCTTTACCTATGCTCAAACGGATATGCCGAACAAGAACTTCGCGACATAAAAGCCGGCTATCTCATTTCCTACGTAGGATTCGAGTATAGTCCTAAAAAGAGAGAAAACATTCCGGTCGGCTTCATGTCCGGATTCGAAACGGATAGTGGAATGCTCAATCTGCTCCACATATATGCAGTAGAACCTAGAAATCCATCCGAGCTTCTTCCTCACATCCGCAGATTACAACTTCTAAAAGAACTGTACTCTGCCTTGGCATTAGAAGCCAAAAGTCGCGGTATGACCAAGGTTCAAACGACTAGTGACCTCTTCGCACCTACGCTTACAGACGACCTCGAAAGCCTAGGCTTCGACCAACACGACATCGAAGGTACCGAAATAAACTATGGACGCGCTCTCTAATAAAGGAGGCCTCCTGATTGTCGACAAACCGCGAGGCCTCACCAGTCGAGACGTCGTAAATCGCGTCTCCAAAATACTCAAAACCAAAAAAATAGGCCACACTGGAACACTCGATCCACTTGCGACGGGTGTTCTCATTTTGACTGTCGGCAAATGCACCAAACTCTCGGAATTCCTAACGAGCAAATACAAAGAATACGAAGCGACATTCACCTTGGGGTACGAGACCGACACTCTAGATAGCACGGGTCAAACTCTGAAGACGAGCACTCTTCGAGTCACCGAAGAACAAATAAGAGAATCGGTACTTTCATTCAAAGGCACCTACCTTCAAGAAGTCCCGGCATACTCTGCGGTCAAAATAGACGGCAAGAAACTCTATGAATATGCTCGTTCTGGCCAAAAAATCGAACTCCCCAAAAGAGAAGTCGACATCCGCGATATAGAAATAATCTCCATTACAGAAAAAGAAGTGAGCATCCGTACGACCGTCTCGAAAGGCACCTATATCAGAAGTCTCATCCGCGACATAGGAGAAAAACTCGGCATCTATGCGACCATGACGAGCCTCAGACGAACCAAACAAGGAAACATCTCCATCGAAGACTCGACCACTTTAGAAGACATAGAGAAGGGCAACATAAATCTCATTCCACCCGTAGAAATACTCAAAGACGTCTACACAATCGACCTTGACGAATTCATGTACAAACAAGTCACGAACGGTATGAAGATGACCATCGATTCCAAAGAAGAATACATAAAATTCGTCTACGAAGGCGAACTGATTGCTCTTTACAAAAAAGAAAAAGACTTCTACAAAATGTACGTCAAATTTGACTAATCACTCGGCACGATATTCGTGTCGTTTTTCTTTTTTATACAATACATACGTTCCTATTTTCTCGTCCAAAAGCCCATAAATACAGCATTTAAAATTTTTCTTGACATCTTTCGGGGGGGGGGTGATAAAATAGAAGCATAGAAGACTAAAGCAACCTCTTCGTCATAAGAAAAGGACACACGAGGAACTTATCAACAAAAAAATGTGAGGGCAGGAGGCCAGTCTTTTATGTACCCAAATTTTGGAAAGAGGAAAAAAGTGATGAAGAAAAAATTGGTAATAATCTTATCTGTACTGGTAATATTTGGCTTTGGAATATATGTCGGTAGGGGACCGAGCAACCTCAAAAACATAACCAAAATACCATCCAGTTCGAGTAGTATGATTGCGATGTATATCCAAGACGAAGAAGGCAATTACAATTTGAGTAATGCACAAGAATTCCCGAAGGATGGATACGTACTCAATACCGAGAAGAGTAATTGCAAGAATGGTGGAGTGATAACTCAGAACGCCAGTACGAAGGCTTTGAGTTTGAAAGTCAAAACGAGCGATGAATGCTCAGTATTCTTCGATGTTGAAACTCTCAAAGTTGGAGAAAGCGCAAGAACAATCTTAGCTAAAGCGAACGATGCAGGCATAACAACTTATAACAATGGAAACAAAAAAGAAATGTTCGTATTCGACCATCCGGAGGCAGAACAAACTACGGGCTGGACCGAAGAAGAAAGAAGAGACTACAGATACATAGGAAATGAACCCAATAACTATATAACATTCAATGATGAAACCTGGAAAATTATAGGTGTATTTACTGTTGAGATAGAGAATGGTAATAAAGAGCAACTAATTAAAATAATAAGAAATGACTATATAGGAGTAGGTATGTGGAATAATCCTGCCTTCACAGGTATAAATGAATGGTCTTCGGCCTCATCACAAATTTTATTAAATGAAGACTATTATAATCAAAGTGGAAGTTATACAAGTACAGCAAGTGTAAAAGGACTAAGTACTATAGCACGTGCCCAAATCGCGAAAGCAAAATGGTATTTGGGTGGGCCGAATACGATGTCAAATTTAAATGGCTCAGACTATTATAATTTTGAGCGAAGCACGAGAACATGTATAACAGAAAATGTAACCGAATGCAACAATCAAACAAGAACAACGAGTATAATGCAAAATGTAGGATTAATGTATCCTAGTGATTATTTATATACATTTTCGAACGGAGTAAACAACACTTGTTATTCCAACGGGCAAAATTGTCAAACTAGTAAAGGTGGAACCCCAAGTTTAAGTTGGTTATTTAAAGGTGATTATCAATGGACTCAAACTCCATATGCAGGTAATCATAATAGTGCAGTTTATATCTATAAAGACGGATATATTAGTTATGATTGCACTATAGGTAGATACTTTCGTCCTGCCCTCTATCTCAACTCTTCAGTCAAAATAACTGGTGGAGATGGCTCAGAAGGCAACCCTTACACCTTATCCGAATAACACCAATAGGTAGAAGACTCAACACACTTCTACTTTTTCTCATGCCACCAAGTGTACAATTTCCCCCAAATGACTTTGAAATCGACCTCGAGCATGATATAATAGACTCAAGAGAGAATGTGATAAGAATGAATAAGAATCCAAATGTAAGAGGTTTCTTGATAATCGTAGGGATAATCCTAATCGTAGCCATAGTCGGGGCGGTAACTGAAAAATACGACGAATACAAAGAAAACCGAACATTCAACATCATCTCCTCGACCTCGAACACCTTCTTCGACTCCGAACTCAAAAAGTTCGCCAAAGACAATAAGATAGACGTCCAAATAGACTACTTTGGCGACATCGAAATAGTCGACATCCTAAACAGCATGAACTCCGACCCTGCGAACAAAAAATACGACGCCGTCTGGATTTCTAATTCCATCTGGCTCTACATGCTCGACAACTCCTATCTCGTCACGGACTCCAAATCGATTGCCATCAATCCGGTCGTTCTAGCCGTCACTAAAAGCAAAGCTCGCGAGCTCGGATTCGATGACCGCGATGTGACCAACCAAGACATACTATCGGCCATCCGCAACAAACAACTGAACTATGTCATGTCGAGTGTTACTAAGACAAATACGGGTGCTTCGTCCTACTTGGGGTTCCTAAACAGTCTCGCCGGAAGCCCCGAAGTTCTAACCGTCGACATGCTAAAAAATCCTATTCTCATAAATGACATGAAGACCCTTTTCACGGGAGTCGAGCGGGTGAGTGGAGATGAACTATACTTAGAAGAAATGTTCCTAAACGGTTCCTACGATGCAATTATCAACTACGAATCGTCTCTCATCGACATCAACAAAAAACTCGCCTCACAAGGGAAAGAACCTCTCTACTTGGTCTATCCTGTCGATGGAGTTTCGATAAACGACATGCCTTTCGGATATGTGAGTCGCGAACAAAACAAGAAGGAAACCTTCGAGAAATTCTTGAGCTTCCTCCGAAGCGAAGAGACGAGCAAAACTCTCGAAACGTACGGACTCAGAACGTGGTACGGAGGGACGAACACATTCGCGGACTCCGCGTCTTTCAAAAGAGAATGGGGCATAGACACGAACGACTACCTCATTCCACTCAAGTACCCGAGCAAAAAAGTCATCACGGAAGCCCTCGACATATACGTCGAACAACTTCGTAAACCGAATCACACGGTCTTCTGTCTAGACGTCTCGGGAAGCATGATAGGCGAAGGGCTCGACGAACTACAGGACGCGATGAACTACATACTCGATAGAGAAAAGGCCGGCAAAGACCGACTCCAATTCTCGCCGAACGACAGAATCTCGATAATCACCTTCAACAGCCAAATTCAAAAGAAATCGAACACCTTCACGGGCGACAATACACTCCCGCTCATCACCTTTACGAACTCCCTCTATGCTTCTGGCGGAACGAACATCTACGATCCGGCCCAAGAGGCTCTCAAAATACTTGCAAGCACGGATGGCAAAGAATACACGCGGACGGTGATACTGATGACCGACGGAGAATCGAATACGGGTTCCTTCGAAAACCTGTCTCGTTACTACCAAAACAACCGACTGGACATTCCCATATATAGCATAATGTTCGGCGAATCGAATGCGAGTCAACTTTCCGCCATCGCCGACCTCACCAACGCCAAAGTCTTCGACGGCAAAGAAGGCCTCAAAAAAGCCTTCCAAGAAGTTAGGAGTTACAACTGATGAGACAAATACAAAAAAGATACCTATATTCGGGACTTCTCGCCGCCGCATTCTTCATAATAATATACGGAATAATCGATTTCGACATCCTCTTGTCGCTTCTCTTGACCGCCGTCATATACGTAGGAGGCATCTTCCTCTTCAAAGAGAAGGACATTCGCACTCTCACGCCGGAGAACATCGACAACTACTACTTTATGGCTTCCAAATGTGCCAATCGAGCGCGCCTCATCGAAGACGAAGAAATTATAGACTACGTCGACAAGATTACGGCTTATACGGATGAGATAATCGTGAGTCTCTCACAAAGACCCAAAAAAGTCGAGACCGTCTTCGACTTCTTCGATTACTACCTCGACATCACGAACAAGATACTCTCTCGCTACTACGTGCTCATGAAACACGACAAGAAAAGCAAGAAAGATACCGAATTTATAAACAAAACGAAAGAATACCTAAAAAAGATAACCGAGATGTTCTCTCGCCTGCTTTCCAACATGAAAGAGGCGAGAATGCTCGACATCGAAAGCGAAATCAGAATATTCGAACATACTATCGGACTCAAAAAGACCGATATAGAAGTGGGTGAAAAAGATGAACTTAAACAATCCTAAAGAAGGAAAAATAGAGAAAATAATCGGAATAGTGATAGTCCTCATCGTCATAATCGCCGCCATCGTCATCAAGAATGCTTTTAACGGAGGAAATGCCAAAGTGGACACCGTACGAGTCGCGGCCGGAGGTGGCAAGGAAGCCTTCATGGCCGACGAAGAAGTCTCCAAGATTATGAAGAAAAAGTACGGAATCGAAGTATCTTCCGACTCCTGGTCGAACGGCAAACTCGTTTCTTCGCCGGTCGTCGACACCACGGGAAACAAATACGACGCGATATTTTTCTCGGACGAGAGATTCTACGACTACTACAAACTCGAACCGACGGGAACCGAAGCCCCTCGCGACCGCGTTCGCGACGGAAGTCTTACCTTGAACACGCCGATAGTCATCTACAGTTGGGACACGGTCACGGATGCCCTCATGAAAGAAGGCATAGTCACCAACCGGGGAGGAGTCTACTACATCACCGATATGAACAAACTTCTCGATTATATCCTCGAAGGCAAAACCTGGAGTGATGTCGGACTTTCGAACATATACGGAAAAATCAACATCGACTCGACCGACCCCGTCACCTCGAGTCCGGGCGCTACCTACTATGGACTATTGCTTTCCATCATGACTGGTGGCGAAATGGACGCGACTCACATCCAAGAAGCTTTACCGAAACTCAAAGAATTTTACCTGAAAAGTGGATACATGAACAACACGCCGGCCGACCTCTTCGAAATGTATTTGAAGACCGGAGTAGGGGCCAAACCGATGATAGTCGATTACGAAAAGAGCATAATCGAATTCGCAACGTCGAACCCGAACGGATGGAACCAAGTCAAAGACAAAATACGCATACTGTATCCGACCCCGACCATTTGGAACTCTCACTGCATCGCGACTTTCAATGAAACGGGCGACAGATTCTTAAACGCCTTCGACGATGCGGACATCCAACAGATAGCCTGGTCGAAATACGGTTTCCGAGTCGGAGTAAGTGGAGGCAATTACGATGTGAAAGCCGTCGGGATAAATGGAATACCGCAGTCCATCGACTCGGTCACGGGCGGTCTCAAAATGAACGTCTACAACCAAATCATCGATTATTTAAAATAGAAAGAAAGTAGGAAAAAAATATGGGATTTATCAAATCAATTCAAAAATCGGTCGGAGGACAATACGAAGACCAATTTAGGGAGGTCATCAAAAGCAACAACGACAACCCCGGCATACTCATCAAAAAAGTGACGACCGAAAACGGAGTCATCACGGACCAATCGCGACTTTTCGTCGAACCAGGTGAATGTGCCATCTTCACGGACAATGGAGCCATCAAAGACATCATCACCGAACCTGGCATGTACTTCATGGACACTTCATCTCCGACTCTTTTCCAAACGAACATCTTCAAAGGCATAGGAGCGAATTTCCTAGAGAGCATGAAGAGAATCGCTTACGAAGGCAAGACGATAACCGAACAAGCCGTCTACTTCGTATCTTTGACCGAAAAATTAGGGAACAGATTCGGACTAGACAAACCGATACTCTACAAAGACCCCGAGTGGGGACCAATCGAGATAGACGCCGGAGGAGAATTCGCCTTCCAAATCGTCAATCCAATCAACTTGCTCACGAACGTATCCGGTACGACGCGCGACTTCTACGTAGAAGACTTGGCCGGCACGATTAGACCTTACGTCACCTCCGGCATCATGACCGAGATTTCGACGAGCGGTTTGAGTTTCGACACCATCTCATCCAAACAGATTGAACTCGGTTCGAAAGTAATCGAAGAGACCAAAGAAAAACTCGCGAGTATGGGTATCGAGATAACCAAACTCGTCGTCACTTACATAGATGTTCCAGAAGAAGTCAAGAACTCTATGAGAGAGAGAACGGGTATCAAGATGAAGGCGACCAGTGTCGACGAGGCCGAAGCAGATATCTATACCAAACTCAACAAAGCCGAAGCCATCAAAGACCTCGCGAACAATCCTTCGAACGCCGGTTCGACCATCATGGGCATGAACGTCGGCAACACCTTCGCTGGAATGCTCAAAGACGACGAGAAAAAATGATGTCAACAAAACCTGGACCCAACGGTCCTTTTCTTTTTAAAGAGAAAAAAGGAAAATAAATCCGCTGGTATTATTTAGTACTGCTTCTTTCTATATTTGACATTTTCTCATTATTCTCTATAATATATGACGAAATACCAAAAAATCTTATGGGAGGTTTTACATATGAAAAACAGATACGGTTGGGTTTCCGAATATCAAAGGAAAAAATTTTTGGAAAGACACGGAAACAAAAAAACTTCGAGTCCACTAAGCGATTCTTTCGATATAAATCTATCGCTCATAGATTTGAGCCCCGAAAGAAGTAAAGCGATTGCCGTAATGCTCGACTTAGATGGCACGAGTACCGATATAGACGATGAAGGTGCAATCATGTTTGTAAGACAATTGGATACGTTGAGAAAAAAATTCGAGGCTGAAACTTGTTATATAAGCATTTCGACTCATTATGGAGATATTGCCGATTATAAGATACGACCCGTTTTGAACTGCCTTTCTCGTCATTTAATCGAGCACATTCAAATAGGGGAGACGTTCTATTATGATGGAACCTACAGTTACGAAGAAAATAGATTTTATCCCCGTCGTCCGCATTTCAATGCTGACAAAATCGCGACTTTTACGGAGTACTACTTGAACCGCGACGATTTCGATACAGTTTGGTTCGCGCTCATCGACGACAACATCGACGAAAACGCTTACAGAGACTATCGAGATGATAAAACGATGCTCATCGCCAAACCGTCGGCAGGGATAGAAAATACCCCAGCCGATAACATCATGAGTATCTCGACGACTATGAAAGGATTCAGAGGTGTTTTAAAACTCTTGTCATCATATATCGCCGAGATAGAAAACTTGACTCGGAGCGACATACTCACTCGCCAACGTAACATGAATGACGTTCTCTCAAAACGAAAACTACACGAAAAGATACTTATGAGAGACTATGCTTTCTTAGAAAACTATATCTGTGGCAATCGTGCTTCTGACACCGATTATGCAGAAACAATCGAATGGCTAATTTATACGAACGACAGAAGATATCCTACTTTAGAAGAACTCAAACACATCGAAAAAATTCTCTCTCACATAGCCTCTCATTATCGCGCTCGCGACCATGAAATTGAAGCCGAGCACGTGATGAGACTATGCGAAGTATTTAAAAGAACGACTGAATCTAAATAAAACTATACTCGAATGTTACCCAAAATGTGTCCAAAGTCGCCCAATATATTTGACATAGTCCCATATATTTGCTAAAATACTCTTGTTTGTAATTATTTTATAAACCGCACTTCGAAGGTCGAAAGAGCAAATGTGCCACCTTCAGAAGGCGAGTCCTAAAAATGATGGGAGGGAAAATAATGAAAGCTATATTCGTAACAGGTGGAAAACAGTACTATGTTTCTGAAGGCGATGTACTTTACGTCGAAAAGTTAGACATCGAAGCTGGCAAAGAAGTCGAATTCGACGAAGTCCTCATGGTCGATGGCAAAGTCGGAACACCTACTGTAAAAGGTGCCAAAGTCGTCTGTAATGTCGAAAAACACGGCAAACAGAAGAAGATTGTCGTTTTCAAGTACAATCCTAAGAAGAAATATCGTAAAACTCAAGGTCACAGACAACCTTACACTAAGTTAGTAGTTTCTAAAATAGTAAAGTAGGTCGGCAATGATAAGAGTAAAAGTTAAACCTGACCACGTCACCATTACCGGCCATGCCGAGTATGAAGATTACGGCAAAGACATCGTCTGTGCCAGTGTCTCATCGATAGTCACGACGACTGTAAACGCGATTCTCATGTTCAATCGCAAGACCATCGATTACAAAGTGAGTGAAGGTTTAGTCGATATTCGCATCATCTCGCAAGATGATACCACGAAAAAACTCATCGATAATATGCTCGGACTCTTAAGCGAGTTGGAAGCAGATTATCCTAAGAATATTAAAGTAGAAAGAGAGTGAAATGTTATGAATTTTATGAAATTGAACATCCAGTTATTCGCTCACGTCAAAGCCCAAGGTTCTACTCAAAACGGCCGCGATTCAGCCGGTCGTAGACTAGGAGCCAAAGCCTCAGATGGCGAGACGGTGAGTGCTGGAAGCATTCTTTATCGTCAAAGAGGTACCAAGATTTATCCAGGTACAAACGTCGGAATCGGTAAAGACCATACACTATTTGCCAAAGTCACGGGCGTAGTCAAATTCGAACGCCTAGGCCGCGACAAGAAAAAAGTAAGTGTTTACGAAGTGTAAATATTGACAAAAGACAAAATTGAAGTATAATATATACTGTATTAAAGAGGAAAGCGATGTATCCACATCCACCTGACCCGCACATTACGAAGTTTAAGCGAGTAGGTAAAAAGCCGAGAATGAAAGTCCAAAGTGGACCGTTTCTAAATGTGCTTTTGAGGTGGATACATATAGTTATCTACCTTTTTATATTATTTATTGATGGAGGTGTGTTTTTATAGCACAATTGAGAAAAGATGAGCAACCTATAAACGATAAGATTAAGGTCGCCGAACTTATGGTCATCGGACCTAATGGAGAACAGATGGGAATCAAAAAAATCGAAGACGCCTTGACTCTCGCGAGTTATGCCGGACTAGATTTGGTTTTGATGAGTGGGAACTCTACACCTGCTGTAGGCAAAATCATGGACTACAACAAGTATCGTTATGAAAAGCAGAAAAAAGTCAAAGAACAACAAAAACGTCAAAGAGAGAACACCAAAGAACTGAAAGAATACAGATTGACTGCCAAAATTGACATAGGAGACTTCGAAACTCGCAAGAAAAATGCGAGAGAGTACCTCGTCAAAGGTCACAAAGTCAAAGGTTCTATCCGTTTCAAAGGTAGAGAGATGGCTCATACCGAGATAGGAGCAGATGTACTAAACAAGTTTGCCGCCGAACTCTCGGATGTTTCGGACGTCGAACAAAAACCGTCGTTGGAAGGCCGCAATATGTCTATAATACTTGCACCTAAGAAGCAATAATAAAAGTAGAAAGATTTAAGGAGGAATTAATCATGCCAAAACAAAAGACACATAAATCTACAAAAAAAGTATTGAATGTAAGAAACAGTGGTAGTATCACTTACAAGAAATCGAATGGTAACCACAAAACAGCGAAGGACTCTAGTAAACAAGTCCGCAAACGTAGAAAGGCTGGCTCTTTAAGTAAAGCGAACGCTGCTAGACTTAAAGCTGTAATCTAATAGGGAGGTAAATTATGACAAGAGTTAAAGGTGGATCTGTTGCAAAAAACAGACGTAGAAAAGTTTTAAAACAAGCCAAAGGTTACTTTGGAAGCAAGCATAGATTGTTCAAGACGGCTCAAGAACAAGTATTCCACAGTGGTAAATACGCTTATCGTGACCGCAAAAACAACAAACGTAACTTCCGGAAACTTTGGATTACGCGTATCAATGCTGGTTGCCGTGCTAACGACATCAGTTACTCTAAGTTCATCGATGGTCTCAACAAGGCTGGGGTAGAAGTAAACAGAAAGATGCTTTCCGAAATCGCCATCGACAATCCGGCACTATTCACTTCTTACGTAGAGATTGCTAAAGACGCATTAAACGGAAAAGCGCCTAAAGCTACGAAGGCCGACGCTCCAAAAGCGGAAGTAAAAGAGGAGAAGAAGACTGAAAAAGTAGAGAAGGCCGAAGAGTCTACGACTGACATCTCCAAGATGACTGTCGCCGAACTCAAAGAATTAGCCAAAGAAAAAGGCATCGAAAACTACACTTCTATGAAGAAAGCTGAACTTATCGATGCACTAAAATAAGGACCAACAAGTCCTTTTTTTTGAAACATTTTTCTTGACGTCCGATTAATCTTCCTCTAACATCGTAATTCCGTCATCTAAATCTCCGGTTGCTCGGATTAAGATACTTGCCAATTCTCCGGTTGGAGTTTTGCTGATATTTACAATCACATCCGCGTAATTTAGACCCAACTCCACGAAGTAAAAATCTTTATCGTTTGTCGCTCCGAGAGTATACACTTCATCGCTAATCGTTCTCTTCTCTTCGCTGGCGGTTCCATCTACACCGGTCGAAACACTGATTGTTGCCTCAGTCAATTTTTTCCCTACATAATTTAGTACTTTTTTGATGTAGACCTCGTTACCAGCGATACTTTCGTATACATTTTCTCCATTTTCGTCATAAAATGAGATATCTTTTGCCAAACGAACTACTCCAGAAAATTCTTCTGTGCGAGGCTCATCATTTTTTTCCTTATTGAAAAACATATAACATCACCTATCATAGTTATAACAAAATTGATATTTAGAGTCAATTCATTTTTGGATAAGTTAACCCCAATTTACATATGTCAATGCATCACTTTATTCCGATTTCTTCTTCGATGACCGCGGCAATCGCCTCGCAACAATCCGTAATTTCGGCGATATCCCTTCCTTCCACCATGACGCGGATGAGATTCTCGGTCCCGGAAGGTCTCACGAGCACTCTTCCATCGCTACCTAACATCTCTTCGTTCTTTGCAATTTCCTTCGCGATTCGCTCGTTACTCGATAAAGATTCTTTTCCTTCGCGCGATACCTCGACGTTTTTCAAAACCGATGGATACTTTTCACAACAGCTTGCTAGCTCGTGCAAGCTCTTGCCCGTTTCGCACATCACCTTGAGAACTTGCAAGGCCGTCAATTCTCCATCTCCCGTATTCGCATATTGCCTGAATATTATGTGACCACTTTCCTCACCACCGAGAACGTAATCGTTTTCTAACATATTTTCGAGCACGTATCGGTCGCCGACCTTCGTCGACTCGAACCGAATTTCCTCGTCCTTGCAAAATTTTGCGAGTCCCATGTTCGACATGACCGTCCCGACTATGGCATTTCCCTTCAAAGAGTCTCTATCCTTCAAATATTTTCCACATATTGCGAGAATCTTGTCGCCATCGACAATCTCGCCCTTCGCATCGACCGCGAGACACCTGTCCGCATCGCCATCGAACGCAAAACCACAATCCAAACGATTGTCGACGACGAATCGTCGTAACCCATCTATGTGAGTAGAACCGGCTCCATCATTTATGTTGTATCCATCCGGACTATCGTTTATGATTGAAACCTCGACGTCCAAACTCGCAAACAACATGCGAGCCGTTTCGTAAGCCGAACCATTTGCCGTATCGACTCCAATTTTGAGCCCATTTATCTTTACTCCACTTAAAGTAGAAAGCAAAAAGTCGACGTAATCTTCTTTGTCAGATTCGATATAATCACAAACCCCGACCGTGTTTTCTTCCCTAGAAAGTTCGAAATTATCGTAAATCGCGTCTTCGATTTCGGCTTCCAATTCGTCCTTCAACTTCATCCCGTTCTCGTCGAACACCTTTATTCCGTTGTACTTACTCGGATTGTGGCTTGCCGAAACGACGAACCCTCCATCCAGACCGTACTTTTTTATGAGATGAGACACGGCCGGAGTAGGGATGACCCCAGCATCGACGACATCTGCGTTTTCGGATAAGACTCCTGCAATTAAAGCATTACTCAAGACGTCCTTGGACGCTCTCGTATCGGTCCCGACCAAAAACTTTAACCTATGGTTATTGTTCTTCGAAAGCACTCTAGCCGTCGCCGCTCCGATTTTCAAAGCGAGTAGGGCATCCAACTCCGTTCCAACAATCCCACGAACTCCATCAGTCCCGAACAATCTTCCCATCATACATCGTTCCTTTCGATTACATTATCCATAGACTTTACTATGCGATTGCCGGGCACGAATCCTCTAATCATCGTTAGAGGATACACTCTCGAATTCCGTCCGATTACGGTCCCGGGATTCAACACGCAGTTGCATCCCACTTCGACATAATCGCCCAAGAAAGCCCCGACCTTGCGCAACCCAGTCTCGTGCACTTCCTCGCCACATCGCATTGTCACGTTCGTCTTATCGCTCTTCAAATTAGAAACTATCACACCTGCACCTACGTGCGAATGACTTCCGAATATCGAATCTCCAACATAATTGAAATGGGGCACTTGCATGTCGTCCATGAGAATCGAGTTCTTGATTTCACAAGAATTTCCAAGGACACATCTCTTTCCTATGATGACCGACCCGCGCACGTACGCACAATGTCTTATTTCTGCACCTTCGTCTACGATGAGCGGACCATCTATGTGAGCAGTCTCGTCGACCTTTGCACTCTTGTGTATCCATACATCCTTGCAAGGACTCTCAAAATCCTCGCCCAGAGTCGGCCCGACTTTCAAAATGTAATCTTCGATATGTGGAAGAACCTCGTAAGGATATTCATACTCATCCAAAAGCGATTTAGAAATTGCGTTTATATCTTCAAACAAATTTTCTATCTTCATAATTACCATCCTATCTAAGTCCATTATAGCAAAAGAAAAAGCCATATGCAAATTGCATTTGGACATCAAAACTGTTATAATAATTAACCAAAGGAAGGAAGAATTCATGATGGAAAAGAAAATAGACTATTTAGGAATAAGGCATGTTTACGAAAGAGCCCAAAATAGACGAGGACTCGACCGATTAGTCCAAATATACTGTGCGACCACTTACGACGAGACACCGAACGAATGTGACCCCGTCTTGAAGAATATCGAAGTATCCGAGGATGCCATCAAAGAAATCTCCAACAATGGTCTTCTCGCACTCATCATAAGTGGCGCTAAACCGCAGGACGCTCTCTTAGAAGAAACTCTTACGAACCATAGTCGTACTGACAATGCTTTCTATCTTCTTTTTAGAAAGCTGATTACTGTCAAAACATTTAAAAAAACCATTCGACCAACAGAAAACTATAAAACCATCTCTCGTATAATATCTACTCTAGACTTAAGTTCTTTTGAAGGACTCGATATGAAGGAGTTAGAATCTGACCTCCTTTGGGAATGGAATCCGACGAAATGTGACGCGACCAGGATAAATACGGCTTTGCTATTCTTAAAGCGTATCCCTTATAACGAATATCACTGTTCGCTCGCCATTCGCATATGCAAGACACTTCAAAAATCGGGAGATTCCAAAGAAAAAGAAACGGCTTTAAAGGAATTCAAGTACTTCATCGATAAACGAATTCCTTCGACTTTAAAAGGAAACGACCTCGTCGAAACCTTGTTCGCGCGACCAGACTATCAGAGTCTACTCGCAAATCTTCCCAAAGAAATGTCATTCAAAGCGGTCTTTTACGAAAATGAAGAAAACGACTACGATAGCAAAGTCTCCGAACTCGCGAGCCTCATTTGCAAAGGAAATATTTCACATCCAGCCTTCGCTCTAGATTTTTTTAAAGAACTGATGGATTACCGAATAACCATCTTAAATTACTGGGCCGCGAACGACATGGCTTTGGAATTGGATATCTATGGTCCGAACCTCATGTTGGGCACTTGCCCACAACCGGAGTTAGATGACATTTATATCGAAGAAAAAACCAAAAAAGGAACAATCGGCGAAGAAAAAAAACACGATTTGCAACCGGCCGACAAAAAAGGATAATTTATTTCAAAACCTTCCTTAGATTTATGACGTTCAAAGTGACGATTGTGAGAATATCCAATATCTCGCCTATGACGAGTCCGTAAAGGCCTATTCGCAAGAAACTGAATACCGTTATAGAAATCGTCTTGATGATTATTCCGCACGTGGCCGAACGGAATGCCAAATCCGTATGTCCGAGAGCCTGTAAAGTAGAGGATAGGGGCCCCTCCAAATTGTACAAGACGAACACCCCGGCCAATATTCTTATATATGTAGCCCCTTCGGTCGTCCCGTATATCAAATTGAGCAAGAACTCGGGGAACAAAAAGACGATAGTATTAGAAACGAGTCCCAATACGAAGGACAACATCAAAGACTGCTTTAGCCGTCTTTTTATATTGCTACTATCTTTTTGCTCGTAAGACTTACTCACCTCAGGGACTAAAGCCGTGCTCACCGCTTGTATGATGAACGAAGGCATCATGAGCATGGGTACCACGTACGCATTGTATATTCCGTATTCACCGACGATAAACTGGTTCGAGTAACCGACCGATTTCAACACGTAAGTCAAAATGATAGGTTCGAAAAAATACGCCACATTTCCGATGATTCTTCCGCCTACGGTCGGAATACACAAATCCAAAACTTCCTTGGTCGTTCCAAAATCCGGCTTCAAATCTTCTTTCTCGATTGTAAAATTCTTCGGCAAATAGAGTAGGAATATCACAATAGAGATAAACTCGCTCACGATGGAAAGCAAGATGAACCCGCACACTCCGTACATCGGACTCTCCCTTACGAGCCCCGGCAAGAACAACAAGATTATCACGAATCTGGCAATTTGCTCGATTATGTTCGACATCGTATGGGGCATCATTTTCTGTTTTCCGAAGAAATACCCTCGCAAGATACTCGAAATCGAAATGAACGGCAAGATGAAAGCCATCGACATTAAAGGATAACGAGCCGCCGGTTCATCGAGCAGATTGACTGCGATGTACTCGGCCGAGAAAATAATTGCAATCATCATGACCAAATTCAAGAACAAGGCGACCGGCACGACCGACATGACGATTTTCTTTCCTCGTTTATTTCCTCTCGCCACCAAAGTACTTATCGCCATCGGAAGTCCCAGCTGAGTTAAAGCGATGAGCAGGGAGTAGGTAGGCATGACTAAACTATAGAGATTTATCCCATCTGACCCGACTATCCTCGTAAACGCGATTCTGATTAAAAAACCCATCGCCTTAGTCACCAATGAACCGATTAATAAAATAAAAGCACTTTTAAAAAATAGACTTTTCTTCATTCTAAGAAAATTTTATGCGACTACCAAATTTTTCTTGACAAAATTCGGGGGGGGGTGCTACAATAGGACTATAGAAGACTGTAGTTTCTTTTAATTGCTTAAGAAAAACGAGCGATTAGAGTATTATCAACCGAAAAAATATGTGGGCAGGAAGCCAGCCTTTTATGTACCCAAAATATGGAAAGAGGAAAAAAGTTATGAAGAAAAAATTGGTAATAATTTTATCTGTATTGGTAATATTTGGCTTTGGAATATATGTCGGTAGGGGAACGAACCAACTCAAAAACATAACTAAAATACCATCCAGTTCAAGTAGCATGATTGCGATGTACATCCAAGACGAGGAAGGAAACTATCAACTGAGCGATGCTCGCGAATTTCCGAAAGATGGGTATGTTCTAAATACTGAGAAAAGCAGTTGTAAGAATGGGGGCAAGATAACTCAAAATGCTAGTACTAAGGCTTTGAGTTTAAAGGTTAAGACAAGTGACGAATGTACGGTGTATTTCGATGTAGTGACGAGCGCAAATCCAAGTGCAGATATGTTGATTGCTAAAGCAAATGACTCAAGTATAACGACATATGCAACAGGGAACAAAAAAGAGATGTTTATTTTCGACCATCCGGAGGCAACTCAGACGACTGGATGGACCGATGAAGAGAGAAGAGACTACAGGTACATAGGAAATGAACCTAATAATTATATAACATTCAACGACGAGACATGGAGAATAATAGGAGTATTTACAGTAGAAACTGAAACAGGAGATAAAGAACAATTGATTAAAATAATTAGAAATGAGTCCATAGAAAACCTCCCATGGGACTCAACTCGAAATGAATGGTCAACGGCCCAACTGCAAAAATTTTTGAATGAAGATTACTACAATAATGAAAACAGTTTTAAATATAACTACATCAATCAATATGGAAATTCACAAACTATCACTATTTCAAAAGGTTTAACTAGTTTAAGTCAAAAACAAATAATGAAATCAAAGTGGTATTTAGGAAGTGCAAGCAATAATCAAAACGGACAAGAATTATATATTACTGAAAGAGGAACTAGAACCTGTGTAACAACAGAACAATGTAGCGGAGAAACA
Source organism: uncultured Muribaculaceae bacterium (assembly GCA_964472425.1). Lineage (GTDB taxonomy): Bacteria > Bacillota_I > Bacilli_A > RF39 > UBA660 > RUG11867. The sequence continues at coordinate 22,606 of CAYYLF010000002.1, forward strand.
AGAACGACAAGTATAATACAAAACGTAGGCTTAATGTATCCCAGTGATTATATATTTACATATGCTTATGGTGTAGATACAAAATGTTATTCCAATGGAACAAATTGTTGGACTTCAAGTGGCGGTAATCCAAATAGTAGTTGGTTACTACACAAAGAATATCAAAATACATTGTCACCGTTTGATTATAATAGTATCAGCATACTAGTTGTCTATTCTACGGGTGGTACATTTGCTCTTAGCGGTAAAGACAATAGAACTACACGGCCCTCTCTATACCTTTCTTCTTCAGTAAGAATAACCGGCGGCGACGGAAGCCAATCTAATCCTTACACGCTCGCCAATTAACCCGAAAAAATAGCATAGTCTGCTACTTTTTTGGAAAAATGTGATATTTCTGCCAAGTATATCTAGAATTTCGTGATAAAACTCGTTGAAATAGACGGAATTTTGTGATAAATGCTTGTAGAGGTGAATGAAATGCCAAGACTTAGAAGAAAAATAGATGCATTTTTGCTAAGTTGGAAAAACGATGAAAACAGACTTCCGCTCGTAGTAAAAGGGGCAAGACAGATAGGAAAAACCGACGCCATCGAAAACTTTGCGGCCAACAACTACAAGTACCTTGTAGATATCAACTTCGTACTAGACAAACAATACAAAGGCATCTTTGACGATGGATACGACGTGGACACGATTATCAGAAACATCTCTCTCATCAATCCCAGATTTGAATTCGTTCCAAAAGAAACGCTCATCTTTTTCGACGAAATACAAGATTGTGCAAACGCAGCTACTTCTTTGAAATCGTTCAACATACATGGCCGTTATGACGTCATTTGTTCGGGCTCGCTTATGGGTATAAATTATAACGAAATCGAATCTAATGCTGTCGGAAACAAACGAAATTACGAAATGTATTCCCTTGACTTCGAAGAATTTCTCTGGGCCAAAGGTTATAAAGAAGAACAAATCGAAGACATGTATTCCTACATGAAAGAATGCAAGCCACTTCCCCAAATTATGTACGACGTCATGCTCGACAATTCCCGAGAATACATGGTCGTTGGAGGGATGCCTGCCATAGTAAATAGATTCGTAACTCAAAAGAACTATAGTGGTATACTCGAAATGCAAAATCAGATACTCCTAGACTACAAAGAAGACATCACCAAATACGCCCAAGGTCTAGACCAGACTCGCATACTGAATGTCTATAACAAAATACCAGTTTTCTTGGGAAACGAAAACAAAAAATTCCAAATATCGAAAGTCGAACACGGGGCGAGAACACGCGAGTACATAGGTACAATCGATTGGCTCGACCGCGCTGGAATAATAAACATCTGCCACTGTCTCGAACAACTAGAGCTTCCCCTCAAAGCAAACTACAATCCGGACAATTATAGAATTTACTTTAGAGATACAGGTCTACTAATCGCGTCACTCGACGAAGAATCTCAAATGGATTTGAGAAACAACAAAAACTTCAACACATATAAAGGAGCTCTATACGAAAATATAGTAGGGGACATGTTAGTCAAAGCCGGCTATTCGCTTTACTTCTACAAAAACGAAAAAGGCACAATCGAAATGGACTTCTTCGTAAGGGACGCCGATTCGCTCATCCCAATCGAAGTCAAAGCGAACGACAACAGTACTCCGTCGCTCAATAACTTGATAAACTCGGATTCGTTCAAAGTCATCAAATACGGAATAAAACTGTGCAACAAGAACATCGGCTTCAATGGCAAATTCTACACCTTCCCGTACTTTCTGACCTTCCTATTGAAAAGATATCTAAAAGAGAAAAAATAAAACTATTGCCAAAAACGATGAGTTATTTGCTAAAGACTAACTCTTTTTTTCTTTTCTATGATTTGTACAAAGTCGGAATGCCATTCCAATTTTGTACAAAAAAGTTTATTATTTCCGTATTATATGATATACTAATGCCGAGGTGAGATGAGATGAAATACGTCAATAGAACTATGGAAAAAACACTAAAAAAATTTATAGGAAACTATCCTGTTATTTTAATCACTGGGCCACGTCAAGTAGGGAAAACGACACTTCTAAATTATTTATCCAGTACTTCCAAGAAAAAAATAAACTATGTTACTTTAGATGACAAAATTGTAAGTGCTCAGGCAAGTGCCGATCCCGAGTTGTTTCTTAGAATGCACGAGACCCCTCTCGTAATAGACGAATTCCAGTATGCTCCAGAAATACTGTCGTATATCAAAATTCAAATCGACCAAGCGAGAAAAGATGCCATGTTCGGCAACAAAAAGGAAGTTGGCACACTTTATTATCTTACCGGTAGTCAGATTTTTGAAACGATGAAAGATGTGACAGAATCCTTAGCTGGAAGAATCGGAATACTGGATTTATACGCCTTTTCGACGCGCGAACTCGAAAATTCTGAAGAAATACCTTTCGTACCAGATGTGCAAAAACTCAAAAAGAAAAAACAGGTTGATAGAGTATCCATTCCTAAATTATTCGAAAGAATACTGAAAGGAAGCTACCCAGAAATAAACTTTAACAAGAATATAAGTTTTGAAAATTATTTTAGGGATTACATTAGAACTTACATAGAAAGAGATATAAGAAAGATAATAAACATCAAAGACGAAAACAAATTTATTCACTTCTTAACTTCAATTGCCGCCCGAACCGGACAAGAGTTTATCGCTGAACACATAGGAAAAGAAATAGGAATAACGGGTAAAACTGTCGACGAGTGGCTATCGCTCCTCAAAAATACGGGTATAATTTACCTTTTAAAACCTTACTCGAATAACTTTGTCGCTCGTGCCATCAAAAGAGAAAAAATCTACTTTATGGACACAGGGCTTGCCTGCTATTTAACTGGCTACACCGACTCATCCATCCTAGAAAAGAGTGCTTATAATGGCGCCATTTTCGAAACGTATATTATAAGCGAAATCGTCAAATCGTATGAAAATAATGGAATCGACCCCGACAGACATCTATATTTTTATAGAGATAACCGCCAACAAGAAATCGATTTAATTGTAAACGACAATAATTTCCTTTATCCAGTCGAAATCAAAAAAAGCACCAATCCGAGTCGAGAAGCGACTAAAAATTTCGATGTTCTCAAAAATTCGGGGTACAATATAGGCAATGGAGTAGTGCTCTGCCTTTGTAAAGAAATCACGGCGATAGACGACAACAACTATCGTGTTCCAATTGAATATATATAAACCACATGTACAAAATTGGAATACCACTCCAATTTTGTACAAACGTGATTAAACGTCAACTCCGACACACCCTTAGTAGATATTTCTTAGAAACTATAGTATAATTAAACAGGTGATACCCAATGGATGGACTTACAAGCCAAGAAGAACTGTACAAGAAAGTCGAACCTGCTCTCAAAAGCAAGGTCAAAGACCTCACTCGAGTAGGGGTAAACTATGTCCAAAAAGCCGACGTCTGGAACTACCTCAAAAACAACGTATGGTGCAAAAAGACCAACCTCACCCTCGGTGAACTCGTAAACGACATCATGACTGTCACGAACACCGAACTCGAAATGTACGTCCAAGACCTCATGGCCAAAGGTATTCGCACGCGAGAAGACGACAATCTTCTCTAAAACTATATATAAAGAGAGTTGAACTGAAATGATTGAAGAACTGACGAGCGAACTTTTAAAGAACGCCAAAGAATATATAAAAGAAGAGGGAATAAATGTTATTTCCTCTTCTATTGAGTACGCCAAAAAATATGGAACGGAAGTTTTAGATGTCAAAGGTAATTCTTACTTTGCCCACATCTTGAGGACGACCCTCATCCTGACCGAACTTCATGCCGACTACATCTGCATTGCCTCTTCCATAGTCCAATGGTTGCCGCAACACATCGAAGGAATCACGGTGGAAGACATAACTCGCGAATTTGGTGAAGAAATCGGAGCCATCACAGACAGTCTCTACAAGATAAACAATCTCAAACTTAAAGACGTCAAAGAGGCGAGTGCCATCTACTTCCGAAAAGTTCTAGTTGGCCTTTCGACCGACGTTCGAGTCATAATCATCAAACTGGCCTGCCGCCTCGACAATCTTCGCACGGTCTATACGGAACCGAACGAAGAGCAGAAAAACAAATGTCTCGAGACCGAAAGTGTCCTCATCCCGATTGCCCACCGTCTCGGCATCAACTACATCAAAAGCGAACTAGAGGACCTGTGCCTCAAATATTTGAAACCGGATATCTACAACGAAATAGTCGAAAACCTAAACGCCGACCACGACGAACTGCAAGGCTACATCGACGAAATGAAGACGAGTCTTTCCGAAATCATGAACGAACACGGCATCAAGTTTCGTATCAAGGGACGCGTCAAATCTATCCACAGCCTTTACACCAAACTCGCCAAGGGAAAACGGTGGAGCGAAATATACGACATCTTGGCCCTGCGCATAATCGTCGAAGACGAATCGGAGTGTTACCTCGCCATCGGACTCATCCATGCAAAATATAGACCTATCCCGAAACGCTTCAAAGACTACATAGCTCAACCGAAAGAAAACATGTATCAAAGTCTGCATACAGGCGTAATCGGACCGAACGGCAAAATATTCGAAATTCAAATTAGAACCGAAGATATGGACGAGATAGCCGAATGCGGAATTGCCTCCCACTGGTCTTACAAAGAACACGGGACCAAAGCCATCCAAAACTTGATGGAACAAAAACTCGAACTGTTCCGCGATTCCCTCGAAATATCGGACGGCGAAGACGAAGCGATAAACGAATTCAAAGAAGTATTCCTCTCTAAGATGATATACGTCTTTACCCCTAAAGGCGACATTCTCGAACTGCCGGAAGGCTCGACACCCGTCGACTTCGCTTATCGCATCCATTCTCACGTCGGAGACACTCTAGTCGGAGCCATCGTAAACGACCTCATAGTCCCAGTCGACACTCGTCTCGAGAACAACGACATAGTCAAAATCATGACGAACGAAAACTCAACTCCGAACAAAGAATGGCTGAAATTCGTCAAAACCAACCAAGCCAAGAACAAAATCAAAGGTTTCTTCAACAAAAAAGACCGCGAAGAATACATCTCGAAAGGTCGCGAACTGCTCAAAAAAGAAGTCAAAAGACGGCACTTGAAAGAAAACGAAATTCTTTCTGACGAGAACCTTGCCGAGATAGCCAATATCCTCAAACTCAAAGACGCGGACGAACTCGCTTTCTCGATTGGCAATCTCCATTACTCGGCCAACTATTGTATAGGCCTTCTCTTCGAAGAAAAGCCAAGTATCGAAAGTCAAATACTCGAAAAAATTGACAACCATGCCCATCGCGAGAAAAGCCATGCGAACGACATAATCGTCGAGGGATGTGACAACATACTGATAACTACCGCCAACTGCTGTAAACCTATTTACGGAGATGAGATAATCGGATATATCACTAAAGGAGAAGGCATAGTCGTCCACAAGGCGAACTGTGCGAACATCAAAAACATGGAGTCGCGTTTCATAGACGTCGCTTGGAATGACTCTCCGACCGAAGTTTACAGTGCGAGACTGCTCGTTCGTACGAATACGACCGACAATAAGATACTCGACATAGTGACCAAATGTTCGGGCCGCAATCTCACCATCGAATCGTTCGAGACCATCGAAAAGAACGACCACACCGACTACGAAATACTAGTTCGCGTGCCGGATAAAGAAAAACTGAACCTGTTCATGCTCGACTTGGAAACTCTGTCGTTCGTGGATACGGTCGAAAGGAAGGCGAAATGATATGCGCGTACTAATAAGTCGAGTAGCCTATGCCGAAGTGCAAGTCGACGGAAAAACTACCGGCCAATGTGGAGTAGGACTCCTCGTACTCTCTTGTTTTACCGAAGGTGATGGCCCCAAAGAAGTAGAATACCTCGCCAAAAAATGTGCAAACCTTCGCATCTTCGACGACGAAAACGGAGTCATGAACTTGAGCGTTGGAGACGTCAGGGGCACGATTCTCTCGATAAGCCAATTCACTCTATACGCGGACGCGTCCAAAGGAAATCGTCCTAGTTACATAAAGGCTCTAGGTGGCCCCGAAGCGAGTGAACTCTACGACCTCTTCAATGAGCGCCTAAACGAATACGTTCACACCGAGACGGGAGTGTTCGGAGCCGACATGCAGATATCTGCTCATCACGACGGCCCGATAAACATCATCATAGATTCCAAATAGAGGATGCGACCATGAAAAAAATAAAGACCATTATCATAATACTATTTATACTCGGCCTCGCCGGATTGGCAACTCTTCTGGGTCTCGACTACTACGTTCGTTCGAGCACGAGCGACTTCATCCTCGACCTCGAAGCCTCGAGTACCCTCGAAGACGTCGATTACATCCTCATTCTAGGCGCAGGCCTCAACTCCGACGGCACACCGAGTCCCATGCTCAAAGAAAGACTCGACGCCGGAATAGAGCTCTACAAAGAAGGAGTTTCGGACAAAATACTCGTGAGCGGCGACCACCTCGAAGCCGACCACGACGAGGTCAACTCGATGAAAAACTACATGACCAAAGAAGGTATCCCATCGGACGCCATCTACATGGACCACGCTGGTATTTCGACCTACGACTCCTTCTACCGAGCCAAAGAAATGTTCTCAGCCCATTCGGTAATCGCCGTTACCCAAAAATATCACCTCTACCGTTCCATATACATAGGTAAAAGTCTCGGACTCGCCGTTCACGGATACGACGCGACTAGGAAAACTTACTCGGGTCAACTCTACCGCGATGCTCGCGAAATTCTCGCCCGCGTCAAAGACTTCGTCAAGTGCTTAGCCAAACCGACCTCATCTTACCTAGGTGAAGCAATACCCGTCTCAGCCGGAGGAAATGCTACGAACGACCGCGAATATCTGATAATAGAAGGGACCGACTCCTCCGAAATATACCTGAGCGATGCGAACTGCCTAGAAAGAATAAAGACGATTCTCGCCGATTGTGACTTCATTGACAAACGTAGCAATCGAGCAGACTATACCTTTCAGTTCCAATCGGGCGAAAAGTACACCATCGAAATAGATGATGATAAAATCTACATTGCAACCGAAGAATGGAAGGCCACCTTGAACGAAGAAGACACCTCGTTTTTCCAACTCATCCTCGGCTTAGACTAAAAGTTTTTCCATCCTGCTGGAAAAAATCTAAAATTTTGCAAGTTTTTCCAATCCACTGGAAAAACTTTTATTTTGGTCGATAATACTTAGAAGGACTGTGTTCGACATTCATAATAAACAAAGTATACCGTTACGACATAAAAGGCAAAAACGTATTAAAATCTCTAAATAAATACTATGCGACCGATTTGGGAGTTAAAAAGATTAAAACTGGCAACAAAGAAGTCAATTATTCCCAAGCCTTTGAAAACATCGTTTACAACGAACTTTTGAACAAAGGTTACGAAGTCTACATAGGCAAAACTCCGAAAGGAGAAATCGATTTCATCGTCTCAAAAGACGATAAAATAAAATACATTCAGGCCTGCTACGACCTTTCTAACGAAGATACGAGGAAAAGAGAGTTTTCGGCTTTCGGAAGCATAAACGACAACTATCCTTGCTATGTCATATCCAACAATGAAGAAAATTATTCGAGCGATGGCATCATTCACATGAACATCTTCGATTTTCTCATGAAAGACGATTTCTAAAGATTCGCCTTTTTTCTTATTTTTCAAAAACTCGTCATAATAATCCTCAAAAATAATAGACTTAACTGAAAGGATAGTATTTATGGAGAAAACACAAATATTTGAGTCTATTGCTAAACGCGGTAATGGCGAAATCTACTTAGGAGTAGTAGGAGCAGTAAGAACTGGTAAATCGACCTTCATAAAACGATTTATCGAAAACCTCGTCGTTCCTAATATAAAAGACGAGTACGAAAAAAAACATTGCCTTGACGAGATACCACAAAGTGCTCAAGGCAAGACGATTATGACGACCGAACCCAAATTCGTTCCTTCCAATGGGGCGAGCATCGAAGTAGGTGAACTTACGGCCAATATCAAACTCATCGACTGTGTCGGATACGTCATCCCTGGTGCATCCGGATACGACGACGAAATGGGGAACCCTCGCATGGTCAAAACGCCATGGACCCCGGAAGAAATTCCGTTTACTGAGGCTGCCGAAATCGGAACCGAAAAGGTCATCAAGGACCACGCGACCATCGGAATAGTCGTGACGACCGATGGTTCCTTCGGGGAAATTCCTCGAGCTGAATACATAAACGCCGAAGAGCGAGTCATCATGGAACTCAAAACCCTCGGCAAACCTTTCATAGTCATCATGAACACGGTCCATCCGACCAATACCGAAACGGTCCGTTTGTCCGGCGAAATATCCGAAAAATACGACGTTCCAGTCCTTCCGGTAAGTGTCGAGACGATGAACGAACAAGACATCATGGAAATACTCAAAACAGCCCTCATGGAGTTCCCCGTTCTAGAAGTGAACGTGAGCATTCCAGACTGGATACACGTCCTCGACAACACCCACGAAATAAAAGCCGAATTCTTAAATAAAATAAGAGAATCGGTCATGGAAGTCGATAAAATAAAAGACATCGAAGCCATCCTCGGCCACTTTAACGAGACTAAATACATATCTAAATCTTACATGAGCGAGTTGGATGCGAATATCGGAGTCGTCACTTTAAAACTCGAAGCCTCTCGAGACCTCTATCGCGAGACACTCAAATCGGTCATGGGTGACGTCTCCCTTTCGAAAGCTAGTATTCTAAAGATGTTCATCAACATGAGTTCAGGGGCAAGTGAGACATTACAAATCAAAGACGCGCTCAAAATGGCGCGCAGTACGGGATACGGCATCATGTATCCAGACTTGAAAGATATGAAGTTGGAGACGCCTGAGATAATCAAGCAAGGCAACAAATACGGCGTCAAACTGAAAGCGGTCGCCAGTTCTATTCACTTGATTAAGGTCGACGTCGAGAGCACCTTCGAACCGATAATCGGAAGCGAACTTCAAAGTAAAGAACTCATAAACTTCATCATGAAAGACTACGAGACCGACCCATCGAGTATCTGGAAAAGCGAAATATTCGGCCGCAGTCTCGACGTCATAGTCAAAGAAGGAATCCAAGGAAAACTTTCCCTCATGCCGGAAACAACCCGTTACAAACTCGGTTCGACCATCACCAAAATCGTCAACAAAGGGGCCAACAACCTTATCGCCTTCGTACTTTAAAAGGGTAATGCTCCCTTTTTTCTTTATTTCAAACTAGTCAAAAAAGCCCCAAAAAGGCGCTCACTTGTGTAAAATAAGTAAATTTTTATGCTATTTGACGCTTTTTACTTGATTTTTACCCTTGAAATATGATAATTTATTGAATGTAAGGAAGATAAAGTAGTTCAGATTTCCTTATAAATAAAAACATAGGAGGTATTTTACAATGAACAAAGCTGATTTAATGGAAAAGGTCGCAGCAACAGTTGGTCTTTCTAAAGCCGACGCTGGTCGTGCACTAGACGCTGTACTAGAGGGAATCTCTGAAGGCCTTAAAAAAGAGGGAAAGGTCACTTTGGTCGGATTCGGAACTTTCGAAAGAAAGACTCGTGCCGCTAGAAATGGTATCAACCCATTGACTAAACAACCAATCTCAATTCCTGAAAAGAATGTCGTTTCATTCAAAGCTGGAAGCAAGTTAAAAGATTCAGTAAACTAAGTAGAATACGAGTATTTTAAAGACCAAACGATTTGGTCTTTTTAATCGGCCAATTTTATGGTAAAATGATATAAGAATAGGTTAGGTGAAGAACCATGAACAATGGGGAAGAAAAATTAAAAGAACAAAAAGCCGGCAATCCGATATTCATACTCATCATATTTGCAGCCATCATCGGGTTCATTTTCTACGTTCCCGATATATATAAAAAGTACAATGCCGAATTTAGCAAATTCTTAGGTGGGGGCAACTCCAAAGAAGAAGACAAAGGACAAAAGGAAGACGACAAATCTCCGATAAGTGCCTACTACCAGTTGGGAAGTCGAAGTACCCTCAAATTCAACGAGATAACCCTTACAGATATCTCCTTGAGTCCAGACAAGACGCTTACCTTCACGATAAACTCCGAAAACCAAATCGACCTCGACGAACTTTACTACTATGCCGAATTCTACAAAGAAAGGAAGACCTTCGTTGGTCGCCGACTACTCCACGGAAAAGTTCCCAAAAAACTCACGCTAGAACTCGACCTTGCGAACCTCGACGTCGATACGACCACCTACATGACCGTGAGTCTCATCACGGACGATGGCATCCAACCGATAGAAGATTCGGGCGACGAATCGGGGCTCACTTCGATACGATGCACCAAAGGTACAGAAACGTTCGATTACGATTTCTATCTAAAGAAACTAGCCAAGACGACCTACAAGTACACCTACGAAAACGAAAACATGGACGAACTCTCGCGCTCTCTACTCGAAGCTCAAAAGAAAGAAAAGGCCTATAACGAATACACCGGTGTCACAGCCCACATCACGGAAAACGACACCTCTTACATCTTCCTATCCGAATTTGACTACGCGAACGTGACGACATTCCAAAAACTGGGCGACCCTCGCATCTTCGACAAAAATACCCTAAACAGTGTCGTCAAATTCAAGATGGACGCGGAAGGATTCGATTGCGATGAAAAACGCGTTTGAGTTTACCATCCAAGACTTCAGTGGACCATTAGACCTTCTTTTGCACCTCGTCAAAGAATCGAAGATGGACATCTACGAAGTTCCCATCGAACACATCACCCAAGAATACGTCGACTTCATAAATCAAATGGAAGAAATGAACATAGACGTCGCGAGCGAATACCTCGTCCTCGCAAGCGAACTTGTACATCTAAAGAGCAAAATGCTTCTCAATATCAAAGACCCAGACGAAGAGGGCGACCAGCTCGAATTCAAAATCGGTACGGAAGAAGAACTTCGTCATCGCTTAGTCGAATACCAACGCTACAAAGAACTTAGCGAAGACTTTAGGCTCTTAGAATCGAGAAGGGGAGAAGTCCACACCAAAATACCGGAATCTCTAACCGAATACAAAGACGACGTCACTCTCAATACGGATGTGAGCCTCGACGACCTCATGAGCGCATTGGCGGAAGTTTTAGAAAGACAAAAATACGTGCGACCTTTATCCACCAAGATTACTAAACGCGAGATGAGCGTCGAACATCGAACACGCGAGATAAGAGAGATTCTTTCGACCCGCAAGAGAGTAGAATTCTTCGAACTCTTCGAAGAGCCTTCTCGCGAATACATCGTCGTCACCTTCCTCTCCGTCCTAGAGATGACTAAGGCGAACGAAATAAACATCAAACAAGAACAAAATTTTGCAAACATCTACATAGAAGCGAAGTGATAAAATATGAATTTATTGGGAGTTTTAGAAGGCATCCTCTTTGCCGTCGGCGACGAAGGCATAACGCTTAAAACTTTGTGCGAAGTCATGGACATCGACCTCGAGCAAGCCAAAGACTTGCTCCGTCAGCTCCAACATCGTTACGAAAGCGACGAATACGGAGTTCGCGTAAGTTACCTGGGAGACGCTTTCAAATTGACGACTAAGAAAGAACACAAAGACTACTACCACAAACTCTTAGGCAATCCGGAAACCCAAAGCCTCTCTGAGTCTTCATTAGAAGTCCTCGCCATCATAGCCTATAATCAACCGATTACGAGGATAATGATAGACGAAATGAGAGGAGTCGCGAGCGGGCAAATCGTCCGCAAACTCGTCGCCCGTGGACTAGTCAAAACCGTCGGCAAATCGAAAATGGCCGGCAAACCGAACCTCTACGGCACGACGAAAGAATTCTTAGACTACTTCGGCCTTTCTACCATCGAAGACTTACCGAAACTCGAACTCGAAGAGCCACCGAAAGAAGAAGAGACCGAACTCTTCACCTCGATATACAAAGACGGCGAACAGACGCCAGAACCCGTCGAAAACTAAAAAGACCTTTTACGACTTTTTCCTCGTAGAAGGTCTTTTCCTATCCTCAGCCCCATACATCATACTCACTGGCAGCCTATCCCTTTCATCCGTCCGATAGAGCAGATAATCTATGCTCGTATCGTAATAATCGGCCAACTTTTTGAGTATGTCCGTCGGTATATCATTAGTCTCAGTCTCGTATTGACTGTAACCTGTTTGAGACATATTTAATATTTTCGCAATTTCAGTCTGTGTTTTATCTACATCTTCTCTTAACTCTTTTAATCTATTCATAATATTTATCACCGTATCAAATATAATATAACTTAAAATAAGTTATTGATTTTTATCACGAAATAAGTTAAAATATAATTGTGTAACCTAAAATAAGTTAGAAAAGAGGATGTATGTATGAAATTAGAAACGAAGAGAATGATTTGCTTATTGATAGTAATCACGTCTATCATCGCGATTGTAGGAACTGTATCTTTCGCGTACTTCACGTCGGTCGCCAATCCGGTTACGCAAGAGGCGAGCATATCGACGGGAACGACGAAGGTAACTTTTGCCGATGGAGACTTAGGGATGAGTGGTACTTTAAGTTTTGGTGATTCGGTTACAAAGAAGTTCACGATTACGAATACGGGTACGACTGTGGCAAGTGTGAAGTTATATTGGAAAGATTTAGTCAATACCTATACGACGGGAAGTCTCACTTATACTTTGAGTTATAGTGAAACGGAGAATGGGACATACAAAGAAGTAGTAGGGAAGAAGAATGTACCGAGCAGCAGTAGACTCCAAATGGCGACATTAGTCGATAAAGTGACTATTCCAGTTGGAGGAACATACTATTACAATTTGGTCATTACTTTAAATTACTTAGATGATGTAAATCAAGATGCCGATAAGATAGCGAGTCTATCTACATACTTCCAAGCAGAAGACTTACGTACAAATGTTAAACCTACGAACGAGTTCGCAAACCTATTGCTCAGTAAAGCGAACGACGAAAATGTGACCGATTACAATTCGGGTAACAAACAAGAGATGTTCGTATTCGACCATGAGATTACTAACTCGTACACGTATACAGAATATACTGAAGAAGGGGAAGAAGAAACATATACAGATACATGTACAGCAACCCAAATCGAAGATTGGACAGATGAGGAAAGAAGAGATTATAGATACATAGGAAGTGAACCTAACAACTATATAACCTTCAATGACGAGACTTGGAGAATAATAGGAGTATTTACAGTCGAGACTGAGACAGGCGAAAAAGAGCAATTGGTCAAAATAGTTAGAGAAGAAAGTATAGGCAGTATAGATTTAGATCCTGAACAGCATGATACTCGTTATTCTAGTCCCGGTTGGATAGGTACTGCAATGCAAATTATGCTAAACGGCGATTATTATAATAAAGAAAGTTTTACATACAAAAATGGTTCAAACGAAATAACGATAAATGGTTTGAATTCTAAATCTCGTGGGCAAGTAGCCAAAGTAAAATGGTATTTAGGGAGTGAAAATTATGACGGTGGAATAACGGTGCATAACTATTATTCTTCAGAAAGAGGAATAAAAGGGTGTATGTCTTTTTGTGACAAAAGAAAGGATGTATTTAATGTAGTACAAAATATTGGGTTTATATATGTGACCGACTATATGTTTACATACGCTGATGGAGTAAATGATAAATGTTACGACGATGGTAGATGTAATTCTGATAATGCAAAAGCAGGTTGGCTATATAATGGTGCATATCAATGGACTTTATCTCAATCGCTTAGTGGAATTACAATATTAGGAATTCGAGAAAGTGGAGCTATAATTCTTGCTTTCCCTGGCAATTTTACGGAGCTAACTTACAGTACTCGTCCATCTCTTTACCTCAATTCCTCTATCAAAATAATCGATGGGGACGGAAGTGCCGGAAATCCATACACGATAGGCTGATAAATAAGGAATTTCTCAAAAATTATCACTTTTAGCAAAAAAGTTGACAAAAATCACAAAAAGTATGATATAATCTTCTTGTGATTGCCTCTGTGGCGGAATTGGTAGACGCGCTGGACTCAAAATCCAGTGGTAGCGATACCGTGCCGGTCCGAGTCCGGCCAGAGGCACCATTAATTGAAAACAATCGTTCTTCACTAGCAAGAACGATTTTGTATATCAGGGGAGAAATGAATATGACGAAAGAAATTATTTCAGACAACTGCTATTATTTACATCCTAAGACTCTGCTTTTTGCTATCTTAGTTCAACCTAATCATATAGACGAAGATATTGTCCAAATCGCACCTACAGAATGGGATGACATAATCAAGCGTTTTATGAATACAGGGCGACCAATGGTCGGTATCAATTGCCCGCGCAATGCAGCCGAACGATGGTTCGGCATGCAGCCATACATCAGCATTTTTGGAGATACTTGCACGGTTGATACGAAAATGTTGATAGGGGACTTCGATTATACAACAGAAGAAAAAGAATACTTAGATGCAATAATCGCCCCGACTGGAAATCGGCATCAACACAAGACTTATGCGCTATTCTGTAGATTAGGAATCGATATTCGTCTAACCGACGATGACTTAACAGCCACTTTGTTAAACTTACGATTCTTAAATATACCAGATGAAAAATTACAAAAAGACAAGACACCTCAACTTCGACCTGTAAAACCGACTAATTAAAACAAGCGACTCTGCTTCCTTTTTTAGTCTACATCTGCTAAATTATAGACGAGAAGGAGTGACCTTTTATGTCCAATCGAGTAATCATCACCTCGGGAGCCAAGTACTTAGACATAGATGCTTATGGAGCCATCTTTGCTTACCGAGAACTCCTCAAATCGCAAGGCATAGAAGCATACGCTATGTCCACTGTCAAACCGAACGAAAGTGTCTCACCCCTAATCATAGATTTAGGTTTCACTCTAGACGAAGTAAAAATCGAAGAAGACGATGCATTCACAATCTTAGACGTCTCCAATCCGGACTTTTTTGACACTTTCGTAAACCCCGAAAACATAATAGAAATAGTTGACCACCACACGGGATACGAATCTTACTGGCAAGAAAAGGGCATCACCAGCCACATCGAATTCATCGGCTCAGTCTGCACCATCATCTACGAAAAATACGCCGAATACGAAAGAGAAAACTTACTCACCAAAGAACTTTGTCAAGTGCTTGCAACCGGCATTCTAGACAACACACTAAACCTCAAAAGCGCTATCACGACAGGCCGTGATAAACATGCCTATGAGCGACTCCTCGAACTAGGCAACTTGGGGCACGACTGGAACGACACTTACTTTTCATCTTGCTATGGCGACATAGAAAAAAATCTCAAAGCCATCGAAGAGTCCATCAAAATAGAAAGAGTAAGTGACATCTTGCCCGAAGCATTCGGGCAACTCATCGTCCTCGACATAGACAGTATTTCCCAAAATATGAATAGAGTAGAGGACATATTCTCGTCTTATGAAGAATGGATACTGAACATCATCTGTTTAAATGATAGCAAAAGTTACCTCTACTGCTCACCAAATTCTAGAGAAAAACTTCAAAGACTTTTCCCTGATGCGACCGTCAACGATTATCTAATTCTAGACCGGTGCATTCTTCGTAAGGAAATAATGAAAATGGCGAGAAATAAAAGTAAAGCCGATTAGAACAATCCAGATTTTAGCTTAGCATTATTCTTTCCCGATTACATATAATAATATTGACGTACGCAAAAAAGTACGTTATAATGATATCGAGGTGAAAAAAGATGAGTACTATCAATATTACAAACGCTAGACAAAATTTATACCAACTTGTATCGGATGTAAATGTGGGCTTTAACCCTATTACTATCGTAAATAACAAAGGACAAAATGCAGTCTTAATTTCCGAAGACGAGTGGAAAAATATAGAAGAAACCCTAAATCTTTCCAACATACCCGGTTTAGTCGAAAATATCAATGAGATAAGGAAAAACGAAGATTGGAAATCAGCTAAGGAATACGACGAAAATGAAGAATGGTAAAAAATACACAATTAAGTTTTCCAAACAAGCCGAAAAAGATAAGAAAAAATTAAAAAACTCAGGATTAGATAAAAATTGTAAAGTCATATTAAACATGATGTCAAAAGACCCATTTTGTTATCCACCTTCTTACGAAAAACTCTGTGGAGAACTCACTGGATTATATTCTAGAAGAATAAACAGACAACATCGCATAGTATACGAAGTCTCAGAAAAAACTGGTGAGATACATATCATCCGAATGTGGACACATTACGATAAAATCTAAAAACGAATTACTAAGGAGAATGCCCATGTACTACTTAAAATTATTTGACGAAAATTTGCTTTCATTCGAAATGGACAACAAATTTGGGCTCAACATAACGAACATCGAACTACTAAGCGAAAATACCGAAATCTTTCCTATAAGACTTCAATCGAATATTACACCAACGTCAATCGAAGAATTTATCGCATCGAGAATTATTCCCAAAAATAGAGCCTTCGTCCAAAACATACTCGAATCAGCTGGACTGAGTATAAATGACAAAAAGTCGATTATAGACGTCAGCAAAGGACTCTCTCTCACGGACAGCTACTGGGTGGTAAGAGACCCAAATTTAAAATTTGCCGACTACAACCTCTACGATAACGATTTTTCCAAAGTGCTTTCACTTATCGCTTTCACAGGGTATACATCTAAAATAAAAGAATTGATAACATCCCCGGAACTCTCGACCAACGGCATGCTCCCCAAAGCGTGGAGAAAAATAGACGGACAAATCTATTTATATAAAGGAAGCACCGAAAGTTATCGCTTTGCCAACACAGGATACGAACCATATTCCGAATTCTATGCGAGCCAAGTTGCCCAAAAAATGGGAATATCGCATGTAGACTACAATCTGAGCAAATGGAAAAATATGCTATCATCTACTTGTAAACTGTTTACCGACCAAAATACATCGTATGTTCAAATAGGAGACTTAGTATCCAAAGGCGGAATTATCAAAGTGCATGAATATATAAAAAGTCTCGGATATGAAGAAAAATTCTCAGACATGATTTTGTTCGATGCCGTCTGCATGAACGTCGACAGACACTTCGGAAACTTTGGCCTTCTTAGAGACAATCGCTCTGGCCAATTTGTCGACTTCGCCCCAGTTTTCGACAATGGCGAAAGTCTCTTATGCAAAGCGATGCCCGATGTGTTCGAAAACAAAAAAGAATTTGCTAATTATATCTTCAAGGACGAAGTGAACGTATCATTTTATGGAATCGCTTACGACGACTTAATACGAACCTTTTGTACAAAAAAACAGATTCCAAAACTGCGAAAATTGTTTAACTTTCGCTTTGAAAAACACACTAGTTACAATTTACCTTCCAAAAGATTAGATTGTCTCGGCCTGATGATTCGCGAACGAGCCAAAAGATTTATCACAATTCTCGAAGAAAAAGATAATTCCTAACACCACTTAAAATTATGTATGAAAAGGTATGTCTGCAAGAAATTTAAGATAAATGCAAAAATTTGCTGCAGAATTCAACAATAATGAATTCTTGCAAGAAGTCCTTGCAAAATTATCTTGGTCTTTCGTTACAACTATACGATTGGAAGAAGACTTAGAATAAACATTAGTAAGAAAGAGGAACGAAAGACTTATCACGATTTCTCGAAGAAAAAGATAACACCTTGCAACCATTTTATGATATAATCAACTTGTGCCTGTCCTTGTGGCGGAATTGGTAGACGCGTTGGTCTCAGAAGCCAATGATAGCAATATCGTGCCAGTTCAAATCTGGTCGGGGGCACCATTATGTAATTTCGAGCCTTTTGGGCTTTTTTCTTTTCTCATTTACGCCAAATTTGCTAATCCAACCGAGAAAACTACCAGTAACCATCCAAACTGTGCTATAATTATACATAATAGGAGTGGGAATCGCTTATGAAGATATACTTGTACCTCAAAAACAAAATTTTGACCTTTGCACTTCCTCAAAAAGTTTCAGGAAACTTCAACTTCGACGAACACTCGTACGAAGAATCCAAACTGATAAACATCGAAGCCATCGATTCCAAATGGTACTTATATTCGACGAGTGACGTAAACATCATCTCGAACGGAATGGTTCTCGCTCGTGTTGCTCTCGAAAAAGACCAATACTACTTCGTCAAGAGAGCAGGGGTAGACTACATGCTCTTCGCGACCGACGCCTTCGACGCGAGTTTCTTGCCGTACAAATACAGCCAAGACACGGCACTCACCATCGGAAACGACTCGTCTTGTAATATAAAATTCTCGTCTCCCTTCGTCAAAGGGGTCGCAGCCAGAATAAGAATATCCGGCACGGACATAGGACTCGACACCTTAGAGACGACCGTCTATCTGAACAATGTCGCCCTCGAACCCAAGACGACGAACTATCCACTAAAAGGTGGGGACGAGTTGAACATCTATGGACTGAAACTCATGTTCCTAAATGGCTTTCTGCTTTTGAACAATCCTCACAACACGGTCACCTGCAACACGGCCAGTGCCAAACTGTCCTCGTACCAGCTCACCTATGGAAATGACCCGCAAGACCTCGAAATCAAAGATGCAGAACTCTACTCTAAAGACGACTACTTTTCGAAGTCCCCAAGAATAAGACGAACTATAAAGACCAAGGAGATAACCTTAAGCCCTCCACCTCGTCAAGACAAAGAGACCGAAATGCCACTTCTTTTGACGATTGGACCTATGCTCACGATGGGGTGTGTTTCACTCATCATGTTTCTAAATACGCTAGGAAACATCTCGAACGGAAAAGCGACCCTCGCCCAATCTTGGCCGAGCCTCCTTTCTTCGATGGCCATGCTCGCCTCGACCCTTCTGTGGCCGACTCTCACGCGCATATTCAATAAGACACTCAAAGCCAAGAGAAAAAGAGAACTCATTCGCAAATACACCCGTTACCTCGACACCAAAAGAGAAGAGCTTTCGAAAGAGCAAAAACTGCAACACGAAATACTTCTAGAAAATCTGATTCCAGTATCCGAATGTCTAAACATCATCCAAAGCGGAAAAGCTCGGTTCTGGGACAAGCGCATAGAACAGAGTGACTTCCTCGAAGTTCGCCTCGGCACGGGCAAAGAACACTTAGATGTCAAAATAAACTACCCGGAAGAGGGTTTCACCATCGACGAAGACGACCTTCGTAAACAAGCCGATGCTCTCGTCGAAGAATTCGCTTACTTGTACGATGTGCCAATAGGCTACTCGCTATACAAAAACAAGATAACCGCCCTCATGGGTGATGCGAACAAATGCAACGGAATGCTCCAAAACATCATCCTTCAACTTCTGACCTTTTATAGCTACGAAGACATCAAAATAGTCGTCATCACGAACCCCTTGAACCAAGACAAATGGGAATACGTCCGTTACTTGAATCACTCATTCTCGAACGACAAACAGATAAGATTCTTCTCTTCCGATGCCGAAGGAGCTAAGAGGATATGCGACTATCTGAACACCGAACTCACTTCGCGTATCCAACTCGCTCAAGACGGGGCCAAATTCTTCAAACCGTACTATGTCATCTTCACCGACAACTACTCGCAAATCAAGCGGCACAATTTCACGAAGACGATGACCGAATACGACGAAAATTTGGGCTTCAGTCTCGTCATTCAGGAAAGCCGAATGAGCAAACTTCCGAGCAAATGTAACAACTTCATAACCCTTAGTGGCTCGTCCGCGGACATCCTCAAAAACTCGTTCGAAGCCCAAGAAGCATCGAGTTTCCACGAAGAAATAAACGCGAGCATCGACATGATGGCCGTCGCCCGAAAAATCTCAAACATACCTATCGAATTCGAAGAAGGAACCAAACAACTGCCGGATTCCATAACCTTCTTGGAGATGGAAAGAGTAGGTAAAGTAGAACAACTGAACATCATGAACCGTTGGGATACAAACGACTCGACGACGAGCCTCAAAGCGGAGATAGGTGTCGACGACGAAGGAAGCCCGATGTATTTGGACCTTCACGAAAAATATCACGGGCCCCATGGACTTATCGCCGGCATGACCGGAAGTGGTAAATCCGAATTCATCATCACCTACATCCTATCGATGGCCATCAACTACAGTCCCGACGACGTCGCCTTCATTCTCATCGATTATAAGGGTGGAGGACTCGCGGGAGCCTTCGAAAACAAGACGACCGGATTCGTCCTTCCACACCTCGCCGGAACGATTACCAACCTCGACAAAGCCGAGATGGACAGAACTCTCGTCAGCATAGACAGCGAAATAAAACGTCGTCAAAAGATATTCAACGAAGCCCGCGACCGCTTGGGCGAATCGACCATCGACATCTACAAATACCAGACCTTCTTCAAAGAAGGAAGATTAACTGAACCGGTCCCACATCTTTTCATAATATGCGACGAGTTCGCCGAGCTGAAAAGTCAACAACCGGAATTTATGGACAACTTGATAAGCGTAGCCCGCATAGGTCGAAGCCTCGGTGTTCACCTCATCTTGGCCACTCAAAAACCGAGTGGAGTGGTAAACGACCAAATTTGGTCCAACACCAAGTTCCGGGTCTGTTTGAAGGTTCAAGATGCCTCCGACAGTAAAGAAATGCTCAAACGCCCGGAAGCCGCGAGCATCAAACAGACCGGTCGGTTCTACCTACAAGTCGGATACGACGAATACTTCGCACTCGGTCAATCGGCTTGGTGTGGTGCCAAATACTTCCCGAGCGAAAAAATCGTCAAACAAGTCGACAAGAGCATCAACTTCATAGACGACACGGGAAACGTCATCAAGAGCATCCAATCGGGCAACAACATCAAAATCGAAGCTCAAGGCGAACAACTCGCGGCCATCATGACCAACATAGTCGAGGTCGCGCGTACCTTCGGAAAGAAGACCAAAAGACTTTGGCTGAATGCCATCGACCCGATTATCTTGATAGACAACCTCGTCAAAAAATACGGCTTTGTCCGCACTCCGTACGACGTGAAAGCCATCATAGGTGAATACGATGCGCCCGAAAAGCAAGAGCAAAACATCTTAATATACGACCTCGCCAAAGACGGCAATACGGTCATCTACGGAAACGACGAAATCGAAAGAGAAAAAGTTCTGAACGCGATTATCTACTCGATATGTACGGCCCACACGGCCAAAGAGATAAACATCTACTGCATCGACTACGGTTCGGAACAGCTGAGAATGTTCGGTCGTCTTCCTCAAATCGGTGGACTCGTCTACATGGGCGACGACGAAGGAATCAAAAACCTCTTCAAATTGATAGTCGAAGAGATTAAGTCGAGGAAGAAAAAACTCGTCCAATACGGCGGTTCACTCGAAAGTTACAACAAGAAAAACGAGGTTAAACTTCCTCAAATATTGTTCGTAATAAACAACTACGAAGGACTCACCGAAATATACAATTCTATCTACGAGGACATCGCCTCTATCGGTCGCGACTGTGAAAGATACGGCATCACCCTCGTCCTCACGTGCAACACTCCATCGACCCTCGGTCGCCGCGTGGCTCAATGCTTCAACAACAAATATGCTCTCCATCTTTCGGACCCATCTGATTATTATGGCATATTCACTTTGAAATCGAAGATAAGACCGCGAGACATTTTAGGACGGGGGCTCGTCTCGAACGACGGAGTACACGAATTTCAAACTGCTTCGATAGTGCCGCCGGAAACGAGTCTGAACGAATACGTCGAAAACCTCACCGAGCGTATAATCGAACTTGACACCTCGACTGCCAAACCGATTCCAGCCTTGCCTAAGAAGGTCACTTACGAAATCGTCGCGAACGAAATTTCAGACCTTTCCAAAGTGCCTATCGGCATAGCCAAAAATTCGCTCCGCGTGATAAAGTACGACTTCCGAGCTTTCCCGATGACGACCATCGCTTCGAACAAACTTTCGAACATCGACTCGTTCATGGATTCACTTCTCGAAGTATTGGTTCGCGTGAGCGAACTGACCGTCTTCTTTATCGATACGGTTGGAGTTCTGCCTGTCGCGGCAACTAAGGCAAATGGCAGCAAGAAGATAAACTATTTCGACACCGGATTCGACGAGATTCTCGAAAAGTTCACCTCGATTGAAAAGAGTTCAGAATACGACAAATACCAGATACTCTACATATTCTATGGCCTCGAAAAACTCAAGAGTAAAGCTGAAACTTCCAAAATTGAAGCTTTCTTTGGTGCCTTGAAGACGAGCGAACACAGTCATGCGATAATCGCGGACGGCTCTAAAAACCTCAAGTCTCTCGACATGGATATGTGGTATTCTAAAATCAAGAACAACACAGACGGCATATGGATAGGTCGCGGCTTCTCCGACCAACAAAACTTCCGCATCAGCAAGATAACCAAAGAAATGTCCGAGCCGCTCGCCAACAACTACGGCTTCTATCTAAACGAAAGCAATGCCGAACTCATGAAAGTTCTCGAATTCAACGATTTACTAAAAGAGGAGGATGAAGATGAAGAATAAAGTGCTGATAAGACTGTTCGTTCCCGAACTCGACTACACCTTCGATGTCTTTATACCGATTAACGAGATAATCTGGAAAGTGAAAAAACTCCTAGCTAAATCCGTGAGCGACCTCACTTCCGGTGCAATCAATCCTGCGGCCGACTACACTTTGATAAACAAAGTGACGAGCAAAGTCTATGACAACAACGACATAGTCGCGAACACCGACATCCGAAATGCAACCGAACTTCTGTTTCTCTCGGTCAAGGAGAATAACATCGCTTTCAACAAGTCGATTCCCATTCCAGATTCACCAAAACATAATGCTACTACCGAACCTAAACAAAACGTTCTCGAGAACATCTTCGAAAAGTTTACAGCCAAGTAAACTTTTTTCTTGGCAAAAGTAGGATGCATCCTACTTTTGCCAATGACTATTTCCGCAATTTGTTTTTTAATACTGCCAGGTGATAACGTATGATTAAAAGAGAAATCGAGAAAAAACTTAAATCTATCTCCGATACTAGACGAGTTTTGCTTATTACTGGAGCAAGACAAGTAGGGAAATCTACACTTGTAAAAAATATTCGAGAAACAGACCGTGTATATGTGACTTTAGATGACTTATCTCTATGAGAGCTAACTCAAAACGGCCCTAAACTATGAAGGGAAAATTGATAATAGATGAGGTTCAGTATGCTCCAAAATTATTTTCCTATATAAAAATGGAAGTAGATAACTCTAAAGAAAAAGGTAAATTCTGGTTGACTAGCAATCAGTATGTTATGGGGATAAAAATGATAAAGAGAACTTGTCAAAAGTTCCCGTCGTGCCGAGCGTAGGCGATGCCAACAGAGACGAACACATATTATCCAATAAGTTAATGAACACAATCATGTGTTCCTTTTTCTATTCTACTATACACTCAAACCGTAAAACATATTGTGAAATCTTTAGAACTTTGTTACAATTAAAATAGTAGGTAATAGAAAAGCAAACTATATTATTTACCATGAAAAGAGAGATAAAAAATGAGTTTAAATCCAACGGGAGGAAATATCGTAGGTTACAATGCACAGGCAATTGAAGAACTGGGAAGTTATATAAACTCTATTGCTTCTAAAACTGGAAGCAACATAGTAGAAAGACTACATACGAGCATCATCGTACCTATGTCGACAGTCTGGTATGCACCGGAGGCTAAATCTTTTTTTGAAGGACTAGCCACTGCCGTAGAACAATCTGGCGAAGCGATTACAGATGCCTTCGACGCTTTTAGAAACGCCATCCAAGAAGCCGGAAGAGTCTGGGCTGAAGCTACGGGCGGAGCCGTACCAACTTTGTCGTCCATTTGCAAAGTCGAATTGATTCTCTGCACATCCGAAATTCAATCGAGCAATGCTGGAAGTGTCACGATAGACGTCGCCCAAGCAACTGCGATTGCCAACAGCGTATCGGAAGTTAGAGAAACCATCAGAACCGACTTGCAAACGCTTGCCGACCAATTGGATGCCGAATCGGCATTCATAGGACAAGGACAAGCCCAAGCCGTCGCTCAATGCTTTGCGACCATAAGCGAATGTGTCGACAAAATTTTCGACTATCTCACAGAAGGAGAAGACTCTCTACAAAGACAAATCAACAAGGCTGCCAAAAAATACAAAGACATGTCCGGCGAAGTATCTAGTGCTTTTACGAACTAAAGAATATTTTTCAGAAAGAGAACATTCTTTCTCTGAATACATGGGAATGTATTGCATGAGTACATTCCCGTATATTTGGAAAATGGGTGATAACTATGATAGAAGTCGATACGGCGAATCTTAAAACCGCCTTGACCACTTTAGAAACATTGATAAACGAATACGAAGAAATAGAACTCAACCTTTTCAACCAACTCAACCAAGTTGGAATAGACTGGCAAGATGGAAATGCCACAATCTTCGCGGACAAAATCTACCTCGATAAAAAGGAAAGCGACCTCTACGTACAGTCCCTGAAGGCGAAGAAAGACGTCACGGCATACGTGTATGAAAGGTATTCGAGTCTCGGTAAAAAAATACGTTGCAACTTGAATAGTCGTACGACTGTCCTTCGTGCCCTCGAAGAATGCCAAAATCGTGCCATCTCGCTCGCTCGCTCATTCGAAAACATCGATATAAATGTTCTTATGACCGAAAAAGACATCGTCGAAAGTCAAAGAAAAAAAATAAATAAAGTCGCAGCCACTTTAACGGAAATAAAGAAAGATACCTCTAAAATGTACGACCAAATAGAAACTATAGAAAAGAACGTCGAAGCCAAAATTCGTGACCTCGAAAAAATCAAAATAAACGACTTCGGACTAGAACTCGAATAGGAGGAAAACCATGAACCAAGGAATACTCGATAGACCTGCCCTCGAAAGGGACATCGAACAGATAAATTATTATTCTACCGAAGAAAAGGCGACTTTGACGGCTATATTCTCTCAGATGAATGCCTGCCTCGCGTGCTACCAAAGTCCAAACTCCAAACTGTTCGCCAATGAAATAGATGAAAGCAGAGAAGACATTGCCGCCCTCGAAAATAAAAGAACTATGTACACGGTGACTATCGATAAGGCTATTAGAACGTACGAAGACCTCGCTAAACACACGACAAAATACTTTGGAGATATCGTATGAGTGAAACAGAAAGGCAAAAGATTTCTAATGCCGTCTCGGAACTGGAAGGTCTCGTCACAAAAATCGACAATTTAACCGAAGACATCGGAAGTTTAAAGACGACGATTGGCGATGACATCTCTATCGATGACCATCCCTTCGATGAGGATAAACTGAATTCGATTGAAAGTGACCTCGCGTCGATTTCGCATACGATAAAAAATACAGTAATCCCAAAAATATTAGAAAAAATAGAAGAATAAATTGGAGGATTCGCAAAAGACCTAAAGCTTTTAATTTGACAATTGTAAAGATTTTACAAAAAAGGCATTTTGCCATATAATAATGGTGAAAAGGAGGTTCTCATGCAGACACTCGAATACAAAATTCCCACCCAAAATAAAGTCGAAAAAAAATTCTTCGTCATCTCGGACCTCCACATCGCTCGCGAAAAAGACCTCGAAAAACTGGACAAAATAATCTATCAACTTTCTAAAACGGCCGGCTTATCGGGAAGAAGATACGATGCGATATTCGTCGTCGGTGACATAATCGACGCGACTAACGCTCTTCGAAGCCCCAAAATCGTAAGAAAACTGTTGAATTTTCTTCGCGAACTCGGACAAACTGCTCCGACTTTCCTCGCTATCGGAAATCACGACTTGTGCTACTCGTACAAAACGAGATGGAAACCTCGTTACTTTCGACCTGACCCTTATTACTTACAAGAACACATCCTCGATGAAGCTTGGAACTACGAGGGAATCGAAATCTTAGATAACGAAACATACGAACTCGACGACGACTACACGATAAGCGTCTACAATCCGCCTCTCGAATACATGTCCGATGCTCCCGACGGAAACGATTCCTATCTAGAAAGAAAAGAAATAAAGCAATATGCCTTCTTGAAAAAATTGGACCAAAACAAAGTTAATATTCTACTTTGTCATTATCCCAATGTCATAAAATTTCTTCATAAAACCAATTATTTGAAAAAAATCGACCTCGCCATCGCCGGTCACAACCACCACGGCATGACACAGTTCTTGCACATGGATGCGATTCTCGATTTTTTGAGACTTCCGAATAGGGGAATAATTACCCCCGGAAAGAGTTTCAAACCGAAAGATACTAGAAAGATGAGAGGTCTCATGAAACTTGACGACACGACCCATCTACTCATAAATCCGGCCGTCACCTCACTTTCGTGGAACACGCGACCACTTTGCATCTTAAATCCACTTTTCTACTCGGGCTCATCCGCAGTTTCGTTAGTTACCATTTCAAACAAACCTGTAAAAGAAAAGAAAAAGAAAAAAATATACAAAGAAAAAGGAGAAACGCACATGGAATACATCGTAGAACTATTATTAGAAGTCGTCATAGAAGGCTCCATCGCCGGAAGCACGAACGACAAATTCCCGATGGCTATAAGAATAATTCTCGGAACTATAGTAGTCTTATTCTTCCTCTCTGTGACGATCGGACTCATCGTTCTCGGATTCGTCTTCTCGAAACAACATAAGATTTGTCTTCTGATATCTCTGATAGGTTTCATCATGCTAGGCTTTTCGCTCGGCAAAATATACGACTTATATATCGGAAACAAAAAAGAAAAACAGTCCGACGACTCTCAATTTTAAAGTCTCACACGGGACTTTTTTTATCTTCAAAGAAAGTACTCAAATTGTGAGTAGATTCTCTGAGCTGTTATCAAAGGTAAATAATTCGTCATAATTTACAATCTTTTGTATAATTTTGGAGGCCAAAATCTTATTAATTCCTTGAGTATTTTAGGCCATCATTTTATAATAGATATATACAAAGCCTAAGGGGGAATTGAGTATGTATAGAGCATATAAGTTTAGATTGTATCCGACTCCCGAACAAAGACAGAGTATCAACCGATTTGTGGGTTGTTCACGCTTCATCTATAATCATTATCTTGATGTCATGAAAGAAAATGGATATAAAAATAAGTTCGA
>CAYYLF010000003.1:0-49081 GCA_964472425.1 uncultured Muribaculaceae bacterium
CAGTGTTTGACTGGGTTTGAAAGGTTTTTTGATACAAGCAACTGCAAAACTCCGGAAGTGGAACGATACCATAGGGAAACACTTAAAAAAATAATTATCCCAAAACTTGGAAGTGAAATGCCTCAAAACTTGGAAGTAAAATGCCCCAAAATCTGGAAGTGATATTGTAATTATCACTTTTTTAGTGTATAATTATCCTAGATAAGGAGAATAATGAATGGAATATGTCAAAAGGATAGTTGATGAAGAAATAGAAAAACAGCTTCAAATCGTCGGCGCACTCGCCATTAAAGGTCCCAAATGGTGTGGCAAAACGACTACAGCCAAGCAAAAAGCCAATAGCATTTTAGAACTACAAGACCCCGATAACCAAGACAATTATCTAGAGCTTGCCGACACTAAGCCCTCTCTTCTACTAGAAGGAGACAAACCACGTCTTTTAGATGAATGGCAACTTGCACCCAAACTTTGGAATGCTGTACGATACTCTGTAGACAAAATAAGTATGCCCGGCCAGTATCTTCTCACAGGTTCGGCGACTCCCAAAGAAGATGCCTCTCAACATAGTGGAGTAGGAAGATTTGCTTTTATAAAGATGAAACCTATGACTTTATATGAAAGTGGTGAATCGAACGGAAAAATATCACTTGCAGACATTAAAAACGGGCAAGTAAACATCGATGGTATTAAAACAGACTTGACATACGAAAAAATAGCTTTTGCTCTTTGTCGAGGAGGATGGCCGAACTCCATTTTTCTAAAAGAAGATTTTGCCCTCGAAATTCCTAAAAACTATGTAGATGTACTATGTGAATCAGATATCTCACGTATCGATGGTATAACGCGGAATCCGAACCTCGCACGAACTATTTTGAAAGCATATGCTAGGCAAGTCTCTACTATAGGCTCCAACCAATCATTATTTCAAGACATAAGAGCTCAATACGGAGATATAAGCGAAAAAACCATAAGTGAATATTTAGAAGTCTTCAAAAAACTTTTTATAATAGAAGAAATTGAAGCATGGAATCCAAACATAAGAAGTAAAACTTCGATTAGAACATCACCCAAAAAGAGCATGATAGACCCCTCTATCGCAGTTGCAGCTTTAGGGTGTTCGCCAAAAGAACTTATGATGGATATCGAAACTTATGGGCTTTTATTCGAAAATCTAGTTGCTCGCGATTTGAGTGTCTATGTCGACTCAATAGGAGGAACATTGAAGCACTACCGAGATAGATACCAACTTGAATGTGACAACGTAGTACATTTTAAAGATGGAAGCTATGCTTTAATAGAAACAAAACTAGGTGGAAATAGAATAAAAGAAGCAGAAGAACATCTATTAGAACTCAAAAAATTGATACTAGAAAAGGAACCTAAAATAGGAGCTCCAGCATTCATGATGGTTATAACGGGAACAGACCTAGCATACACAACCGAGCAAGGAATACTAGTTGTTCCAATTGGATGTCTTAAAAACTAAAAAAAGAAAGAGTAGGTAGTTAAATATGAAAGGTGTAATTTTAGCAGCAGGAAAGGGTAAGAGACTTTACCCATTGACGAAAGGAATACCGAAAGTGTTGTTGCCGGTATACGACAAACCGATGATATATTATGCACTCGACTTCATGAAAGAAGCTGGAGTGAGAGAAGTGATGATAGTAATAGCCGAAGGACAAGAGGCGATATTCACAAACGCTCTCGGCGATGGAGCAGGATTCGGAGTCAAAATCACTTACCGCGTCCAACACGAAGTAAACGGCACGGCCGGAGCCCTAATCGCGACCAAAGATTTCATAGAAGGAGAAGATATACTTCTATACTATGGAGACAACATCCTTTTAGGACCGAACCTTGCCGAACTAGCCCGCGAAGGAATTGCGAACACTCACGAAAACTGTGCTTCGATGTTCGCTCTCGAAGTCGCCAATCCATCTGACTATGGAGTCTTAGAAATCTCGAAAGATGGGGTCATCATATCTCTCGAAGAAAAACCCGACGTGCCTAAGAGCAACTTCATTGCTCCAGGTATCTACTTCTATCCCGAAAATCTCACGAGCAAACTAGATTCGGTCGAACTATCACCTCGTGGCGAATATGAAATGACCGACGTCAACAACGATTACCTAAAAGAAAATGCCCTTCGCGCCATCATCCTCCCTAAAGAGACCCTTTGGTTCGATGCCGTAAACTTCGAAGGACTGCTCGATGCTTCCAACATAGTTCGCGATTTCAAAAAAAACAAACTATAAAAAGCCTAATGGTATTCCCGATTATCTTATCGGGATACCCCTCGTCGATTTGACTTATTGCACAAAATATAGTATAAATATATGGGAGAATAGTGATTAAAAATGAAAAAGAAATTGTTGTTTATTATCTTCATGGTCGGAGTAGTCGTCTGTCTTTCTGGATGTGGAAACAAAGACGAAGAACAAAAGACCTACAATGTCGAAATAACCGTCAAAGATATGGGAGTAATCAAAGTCGAACTCGACGCCGAGCAAGCTCCTATTACGGTCAAAAACTTCGTAAATCTCGTCGAAGATGGCTTCTATGATGGTCTCACTTTCCATCGCGTCATCGAAAACTTTATGATACAAGGAGGAGACCCAAATGCTAACGGCACAGGTGGCTCCGGTAAGACCATAAAAGGTGAATTCTCATCGAACGGAGTCAAAAACGAAATAGAACACAACCGTGGGACCATATCGATGGCGAGAAGCAACGACCCTGACAGTGCCAGTTCGCAATTCTTTATAGTGCACAAAGACAGTCCGCACCTAAACGGAGACTATGCGGCCTTTGGCCACGTGACCGAAGGGATGGACGTAGTCGACAAGATTGCTCAAAACACTCCAGTACTAGTCGGAAGAGACGGTTTAGTTGCCAAAGAAGACCAACCGATAATCGAATCGATAAAGTTGATCGAATAAAATGAGGTAAAATATGATAAACGAAGTTAAAAAACTGTACAAAAAATACGAAGAGATAATCAATTACGTAATCGTCGGAGGTCTCACCACCGTCGTCAGCCTCGGAAGCTATTATCTGTGTGTCCTGACCGTGTTCGACCCCGAAAATGTCGTTCTCTTACAATGCGCAAACATCATCTCGTGGATTCTATCTGTTACCTTCGCTTTCTTTGCCAACAAAAAATACGTTTTCAAAAGCAAAAATGCGAATGTAGCCGAAGAAGCATCCAAGTTCTATGGAGCCAGACTCGCGACGTTGGGAATCGACATGCTATTCATGTTCTTGACCGTGACGGTCCTCCACTGGAACGACAAAATCATGAAGATAATAGCGCAAGTCGTAATTCTAATACTCAACTACCTCATAAGCAAATTCATCGTATTTATCAAAAAAAGCGATTGACGAAAAGACCGAAAGGCCTTTTTTCTATGAATGAAATGACCGAAAGACGCCCATAATATAAAAGAAAAGAAAAAACTTTTCAAAAATTAGCACTTTATGTTGACAAGTGCTAATAAAAGTGGTAAGATTATATCAGAAAGGTGATGGAAAATATGAATTTAATTCCTAGAAAATATTATTTTGGAGATGATTTCTTTGACGATTTCTTTGAACCTGCCTTAAAGGACCAAATGAAATGCGACGTATATGAGAAAGATGGAAATTACCACATCGAGTTGGACGTTCCAGGATACGATAAAGAGGACATAAACCTCGAGTGTGACAATGGTTACCTCACTATTTCGGCAACTAAAACTTCCGAGGATAACGACGAAGGCAAAAACTACATTCGTCGCGAAAGAAGAATGGGAAGCTTCAGTCGTTCATTCTACGTAGGAGACGTCGAGCCTGAGGAAATAGAAGCCGAATTCAAGAAGGGTACTTTGACAGTAGTCGTTCCTAAAATCGACGAAAAACCTACCAAAAAACAAATTACGATTAAATAAGAGAAAAGTTCCGAAAGGGACTTTTTCTAATGCGCCACTTCGATTTGCAAATCTCCAAAAAATTGTTTTTATATTTGACGTATAATTTATAGAAGAGAAGGCCATAATAAAAATGTAGATAAGTTAAGTATCTACACTCGGCTTCAAAACCGTTTCATTTGGCTCTTATGCCACGAGTAAAGAGGGACACGAATTTGTCTCTTTTTACTTACCAAAATAATTTACAAATTCGTAGTAAAAGATGTTGACCTTTATACAGAATATTGTATATAATTGTTATAGGTGAGTAAAAAATGGAAACAGAATATAAATACACTAGTCATAATGAACAAGATACTATGGAACTAGCTCAAAACATGGAATCAGAAAAATTTCCGAATATGGTCATCTGCTTGAAAGGTGAACTCGGAAGTGGCAAAACGGTCTTTGTCAAAGGGTTTGCTCAATCTTTGGGAATAGAAGAAAACATCACGAGTCCGACATTTACTCTTGTTAAAGAATATCACACCGGTGAAATGCCTCTATTCCACATGGACGTCTATAGACTCGAAGACGGTGACGACGGCTCTATAGGACTTCAAGATTATTTCACTAAAGGCGGAGTAACTATTATAGAATGGTCCGACCTCATCAAAGACTCTCTTCCAGATGAAAGACTCGAAATTAAGTTCAAAGTTATCGATGAAGAAACGAGAGTACTAATCTTCACTCCATATGGAGAACAATACGAAGATTTACTAAGCGCCGTATTATAGAGTTTACTCTATTTTTTTTTGTCGAAATGCGATATAATATAGGCGTTTGGAGGGATAATTATGCCTAAACTTTTTATAGACACCCACAGTGAGATGGTTACAATAGCTATTGCAAAAGATGATGAGGTACAAAAGATAGAAAAGAAAAGTGAACGTAGCCACAGTGAAGTCGTCGTCCCATCGCTAGACGAAATACTCAAAAAATCCGAAATCGAACTATCCGACCTCGACGAGATAATCGTCGTAAACGGTCCAGGAAGCTTCACAGGCGTGAGAATAGGTGTGACCATTGCCAAAACCATCGCTTACAGTCTTTCGATTCCGATTAAGACCATCACTTCGCTCGAAATGTATGGAGTATCGGCAGACGAAGACTTCGACCTCGTGACAATCGAAGACTCCAAAGGCGTCTATTCGGCCCACAAAATAAACGGAGAATACGTCGAATACATGTATCTAAGACGCTCCGAATTTGAAGAATATGTTCAAAAAAACAGATTTACCATTTTGCCTAAACGACAAATAGACATACCTAAAATAATCGAATATGCCAAAATCAAAGAATTCACCAACCCACACAAAGTAAATCCTATATACATAAAGGAAATAGATGCATTGAAATGATAGAAGAACTCTCGATTACTCATAAAGACCGCATAAATGCCCTCGGCAAAACTTTGAGTCCTACCTACGATATTTCCAAAAGAGGAGAACTCGAACGAATCCTCGTCTATACCAAGCAAGACGAAGCGATAGGATTCGTTCAATACTCGAAAATTTACGAGACTATCGACATCCTCTACATAGTAGTCGATTGCCACTACCGAAGACTCGGCATAGGTAGAGAACTAATCGAACACTTAGAAAGAGACCTCGACGTCGAACACATCATGCTAGAGGTTCGCGTCACGAACGCCGAAGCCATATCTTTCTACGAAAAACTCGGATTCAAAAAAATTAGACCTATCCCCAACTACTATAAAAATGGCGAAGATGCCCTTGCTATGGGAAAAGACATCGATAGAAAATAACTGAAAGGAATGAACCTTATGAAAAAAGATACATACATACTAGGAATAGAATCCAGTTGTGACGAGACGAGCATCTCGATTGTCAAAAACGGATGCGAAGACATTTACACCTGTGTCGCAACTCAGATGGACACGCACGCCGAATTTGGAGGAGTCGTTCCCGAAATCGCCAGTCGCATGCACACCGAGAGTATCACTTTCGTTCTCGAAGACGTAATCAAAAATTCTGGCATAACATGGGACGAGATAGATGCCATAGCAGTCACTTATGCACCCGGTCTCATGGGCTGTCTATTGGTCGGTCTCGAATTCGCGAAAACCTTAGCCCTCATCCACCAAAAACCGCTCATAGGAGTACACCACATAGCAGGTCACATATATGCGAACAATCTCACAGAAAAAATAGAATTTCCATCGCTCGGACTAGTCGTAAGTGGAGGTCACACCGAACTGATTATCATGAAGGATGATTACGACTTCGAAGTGTTGGGCACGACTCTCGACGATGCGGTCGGAGAATGCTTCGACAAGATAGCCCGCGTCATCGGACTAAAGTATCCCGGTGGGCCGAACATCGAGAAACGCGCTAAAGAGGGAAAGCACACCTACGACCTTCCAGTGCCGATGAACGACGACTCTTTAAACTTCTCCTATAGTGGTCTCAAAAGCTACATCATAAACCTCGTTCATAACGAAACGCAAAGAGGAAAAAAAATAAATGTCGAAGACCTCGCTTGTTCTTTCCAAGACGTTGCCGTCGACGAACTCGTTCGAAAAACCGAGCTAGCTATCGAACGTTATGACCTAAAACGCCTTATAGTCGCCGGTGGAGTGAGTGCCAACAACTTCCTCCGCGAAAAACTGTCCGAAATGTGCAAACGACATGAGGTGCATCTGTCCGTTCCGCCTTTCAAATACTGCACGGACAATGCGACCATGATTGCGGCTGCCGCTTATCCCTTATATCAAAAAGGCAACTTCGCCGACTTTTCGTTAAACGCCAAAAGCCACGAATACTTTTTCGACAAAAAAGACTAATTGCATTAACGTATAAAATATAGTAAAATTACGATAGGTGAAAATGATGGACGATAAAAACTTTTTCGTAGTAGCAGTCACCGTGGCGTTCGCCGTACCGGTTGTTTTTGGGGGACTGTACTTTTGTAGTCTCGCTAACACTAGCAATGCGAACGACCACATAGCCAAACTAGAAAATCGAAGGGAACTCCTTTTCTTCGGAAAAGACACCATCGCCGACGTGTCAAACGAAATTATTTCGGATGGCGACTACGAAACAGCAAACTACATCGATTTCGAAATAGACTATGCCGCCGGCCCCGAAGATGCGACCACGTACAGCCTCGTCCTCAAAGACATCGAAACTGCGAAAAGAATCGACAAAAAAAACTACACCTGGCGACTGACTCAAAAAAATGAAAAAACGAATTTTTACGACCTCGTCTCGTTTGGAACCTTCTCACCGACGAATTCTCACATCACCCTAGGGACATTCCAACTGACTAAAAACGAATCCCATAACTTCAGAATATATTATTATCTCAATTCGGAAGTTACCAAAAACGATTTGGTAGCCCAAATCGCAATAGAATAGGAGTACATTTATATGGCATTACTGACAAACCTCATTGCAGGACTATTTTTCTCGGTCGGCGCCTTCTTGGCCCTCTTCGAAAAGAAGAGAAAAGGCCTCGTCGAATTTAGCATCGGTCTATCCTTCAGTGTGATGGTTCTCCTCTTGGCTTTCGATATAGTGCCAGAGATACTAGAACTATTAGAAGAAAAAGGGACCATCTTCATGTACGTATTCATCGTAATCGGAATAGTCATGCTCAAACTCATCGACCTTCTCGTTCCCCATCACGACCATGACCGCGAAATTCACGACCACCACCGTCATCTGAATCACATAGGTATCATAAGTGCCCTTGCCCTTATCGTCCACAACGTAATCGAAGGAATAGGCATCTACAATATCGCTCTCTACGACTTCAAAGCTGGGCTACTGATGGCCATCGGAGTAGGCTTACACAACATTCCATTTGGAATCGAAATAACCGCGACTTTGAACGAGACCAAAAAAGACAAAAAATACATCTTCCTGAGCATTTTGCTACTGACTTTGAGTACAGTTTTGGGAGGACTCATCATGATGATATTTAAGTCGATAAACGATTTCGTTCTAGGCTCTCTCATGAGTCTTACGGTCGGAATGATAATCTATCTCGTTCTATTCGAATTGCTAATCGAACTCGGAGCATCAAAAAATAGAAAATATTCGGTCGCCGGATTGCTTACCGGTATAATCTTGATGTTCGCAGTATTTATAATTGGAGGGTAGTATATGAAAGATGTATTGATAACGGGCGGAGCCGGAAAAATAGGCTTCGACCTCGTAAACAAATTGGTAGATAGCAACTGCAACATTACCGTCCTCGACTTGGAAAGCAAGGCGAGTATCAAAAAACTCGCGCCTATAAAAGACCGAGTACGCATAGTCTATGGCGATGTCGAGGACGCCAACCTGATTCGCGACCTAGTCAAGAGAAACGACATAGTAATAGACTATGCTGGAATTATGCCTCCGCTCGCCGACCTTAACGAAGAAATAGCCAACGCTACTAACTTCAATGGAACAAAAAACATCGTAGACGCGATTAAAGAACTCAACCCCGACTGCCTCTACATCTATATGTCGTTCATATGCGTGTACGGGACGACCGATAAAAAGGTGCGAAAACTTTCCACAGAAACCGAGAGTACTTACCCGGACGACTACTATTCCGTAAGTGTCATCCGCAGTGAAGATTACATAAAGAACAACATCGAAAAATATGCGATTCTGAGAATGCCAATAGTCATCACTAACAACAACTATTTTCTAAAACACATGAAACTAGATCGAACTATGGATTTCATAACCAAAGAAGACCTAAACGACCTAATTCTATCCGCGATGAAATCTCCCAAGATTGTCGGAAAAACCTACAACATAAGTGGCTTCAAGGCCAAAAGTAGGGGAGTCGCGGAAAGACTTTTTAAGGCAACTGGAAAAATTGCCATCTTCGGACGAAATCTCTATTATGGAGAATACGAAGATGCCCACGACATAGATAAAATTGCCAAGATAAAGTATACGAGCCTAGATGAATGTATAGAGGACATCGAGAGAAACACTCCAGCCTGGAAAAGAAGAATGTGCAAGGTATTCAACTACATAAAATATGCTATATTCAAGAAATTAAAATGAGACGTGAACTATTGCAAATCTAGCAATAGTTTTAATTTTTAAAAAGTGTTCAGCAGAACTCTTAAAAAGTGTCCAATGAAAATCTTAAAAAGTGTTCAGTGAAATTCTTAAAAAGTGTCCAACAATTATTGAAAACAAATTAAAAATATGCTATTATAACGGTAGGTGATAAAATGAAACTGACTGAAAAAGGCTACAAAAAGAGACTTGTAGATGATAAAGTAGGACGATACCTAGAAGTCTTTGGAGCAGTGTGCATCGAAGGACCCAAATGGTGTGGTAAAACGTGGACTGCCCTAAATCATTCTCAAAGCGTATCCTATATCACAGACGAAACTACCCAACGTCTCGCACTCATAGACCCCAAAAATATTTTTGAAGACGAAAAACCTCAACTGATTGATGAATGGCAAATCGTCCCCCCGATTTGGGATACTGTAAGACACGAATGTGACCGTGGTCACGAAAAAGGAAAGTTCATTCTGACGGGCTCCACCACACTCAAAAAAGATGAAGGAAAAAAGAAAGTACATCACTCAGGTGCCGGACGAATTGCGCGTCTCAAGATGCAAACCATGAGTCTATATGAGTCTGGAGATTCGACTGGCGAAATAAGTATTCGCGATATGTTAGAGCAAAAAGAAATACACAAAAGTACTGGAACAGTCGAATTGAAAACTCTAGCCGGCCTCATTGTGAGAGGTGGCTGGCCAGAAAGCATAACTGCAAAAGCCGAAAACTACTCCCTGATTTCCAAATCCTACATCGATTCCATACTTAACATCGAAATCGAAGATGACGAAAAAGTCCGCGACAAAAATAAAATGTTGATGTTATTAAAATCACTCGCTCGGAACGAATCGACAACCGTTAGCAACAAAACGATACTGAAAGATATCGAAGAAAACGAAACCGAAAAAGAAATCCTCGCCAGTCGTACCACTTTGCTCGATTACCTCGATTTTTTAGAAAGACTACACCTAATCGAAAACGAACCTGCCTACAGTGCTAACTATCGTTCACCTGAAAGGGTAGGTAAGGCATCCAAAAGACATCTTACAGACCCCTCTCTTGCCTGTGCCTGCCTCAATATGAATCGAGACAAATTGATGAAGGATTTGAACACATTCGGATTTCTTTTCGAAGCCTTAGTAGAAAGAGACCTTCGAATATATGTAGATTACCTAGACGGAAAACAATTCCATTTCCGAGACAACGTAAATGGACTTGAAGTTGACTCCATTCTAGAATTCGAAGACGGCGAATACGCAGCCATCGAAATAAAACTTGGCTACAACGAAGTCGATACGGCTATCGCAAACCTTCTCGATTTTTACAAAGGAATGGTCAAAAAACCAATCTTCATGTGCGTAATCGTAGGTGTTTGTCCGAGTGCATATAAAGACCCTGAAACCGGGAT
Source organism: uncultured Muribaculaceae bacterium (assembly GCA_964472425.1). Taxonomy (GTDB): domain Bacteria; phylum Bacillota_I; class Bacilli_A; order RF39; family UBA660; genus RUG11867. The sequence continues at coordinate 10,401 of CAYYLF010000003.1, forward strand.
TTATGTAGTCCCCATCACCGCTTTAAAACCGTAGTGAACCACCAGTACGTTTAAATTACCTCTATAATGTGATATTATTCTTCTAGAAAGAGGGATATTATGGACCAAATTAAAATAGGAAAATTCATAGCAGAACAAAGAAAAAGAGAAGGACTTACTCAAGAACAACTGGCCGACCAACTAGGCATAACCAAAAATGCCGTCTCGAAATGGGAGCGAGGACTCAGCCTCATGGACCTATCCTTACTAAAACCGCTCAGTAACATTTTGAACGTATCCGTAAACGAAATACTCTCCGGTGAAAAAATAGAAAAAGAACGAGCTCTAGAAAAGAGTGAAGAGACTATAATCGCTCTTTCCGAATTGATAGAACTTCGTACGATGAAGTATGGCATCATAGGAATGGCAGTCTTCTTCATGATATTGGTACTCATCTCGGTCTGTAAAGACGTCAACCCGGCTGCCCTCGTGAGTCTCATCTGTGCTTACAATGCCGTAACCTTCATCACCCGCTATAACCTTAGAAAAGACAAAAGCGACCTCATCGCCGGTGTTCTATTCCTTCTTGCCGTCATGTGTAATACCATCTCCTTCATCGTTACCTAAAACTACACAAACTTTTGTAATAGTTTTTTCACCTTCAAATTTGACAAACCGAGAAAAATATTCTATATTGGAAATGAAGAGGTGATAATCCCGTGGAAATTAAAAACTACAAAAAACTGAAAGGCAATCTATACGAAGTAATCCTCGACGATGGAAAAGCGTACAAACTGTACGATGACATAATCTTAAAATACGAACTGCTACTAGACAAAAAAATCGAACCTAAAAAACTAGATAGAATACTTGAAGCCAATGCCGAGATAGATGCCTACTTCAAGGCCCTCAAATACATCGGTCTTCGCATGCGTTCCGAACTCGAAATACGCCGTTACCTAAATAAACACGAAATCCCCAAAAAGGCCATAAACTCTGCGATATATAAACTTAAAAATGACGGCTACTTAAATCAATCCAAATATACTCAAGCCTACATAAACGACGCCCTAAACCTTAGCTTAAATGGCCCGCGCAAAATAAAAGACGACCTTCAAAAACTCGGAATAGGGGAAGACTACATCGATGAATACTTGAGCACGATACCCTCACAAACGTGGCGCGATAGAATAGAAAAAATACTTGCCAAAAAATCCCGCACGAACAAGGCCGGACTAGCCTTCTTCAAAAACAAATCCTATGGCGAACTCTCCATTCTCGGCTACGACGGCGAAGACATCAAAACGGTCCTAGATGACTGGAAACTCGACACATCCGAAGTCTTCGAGCAGGTTGCCAACAAAACCTACGAAAAACTGACGATGAAATACGATGGAACAGAACTGGAATTGCGATTCAAATCTAAAATGTTCGCGAAAGGTTTCGAATCCGAAAAGATAAGCGATTACCTACGAAAAAGACGAGAAGAATAAACTCGTCTTTTCTGTATTCAAAACGCAAGTGAACAATTTTAGGGAGTTTTCAAAAATTGTTCACTTCGCACAATTACTCATCCAATGAATTTATTGCCAAAAAATCTTTCAACTTCAAATGCTCTACGATACTCGTCGAATAATCCAACTCGTCATTCGTAATAAGAATTTTCTTTGAAGTATTGTCCGATATGCTATTAAAAGCTCTAAACTCTCTTTCGTACGCCTTCTCCTCAACCACGCTATAGGCGACTTGAATATAATACTTCTTGTTATCTTTAAAAGCGACGAAACCTATCTCTCTCTCGTTATCGTTAAACACTGTCACATTGTATCCCATATACAACAACTCATTATATACGATATTTTCTAAATTGTGAGTTATGTCGTATCGATTATCTATTCTAAAAATAGAGTTAAATGCCACGTCCGCATCGTACACTTTGTAATAATATGCCAACTCTTTCTTTTGTCGCACTAGAGTAAGGTTTAATCTTATCGATTATATACTGAACAATTTTACAAACATCAAAGAAATTGTTCAGTATAGTGAACAATTTCAGTAAAATGATAAGACTTGTTCACTCAATTATACTTTCATAAGCCCTATGGACCTTAAATATAGAAACTAAGAAGATAGAACATATTATCCGGGTTCTCGGATAATAGATTCTGGAAATTCGAGTATACTTTTCTTTATCTCGTTTATTTTTTCTAGGGATAACCCTGTGATGTCTATTATATCTTCTATTTCAAATTTTCTCATGAGCATCTTGCGAGCACTTGCTATTTTTTCTCTTTCTTGGCCCTCTGATAGACCTTCTTGTCGACCTTCCTCACGGCCTCTTTCTTCTCCTTCTTCCTCGCCGATGGCCTTCATCATGTCGTCGTGACTGTATATCAGGTATCTGTCCGCACTCTTCTCTAAGTTGTACGCCTTTTCTAATACTATTTTCATAATTTCACTTCCTTCGTATATTTCGTCTAATTCTTCGTGATTACTACTCGCGAATATGTACAACAAGTACTCGAGCGAATCCTTCTTCTCTTTGATGGTATTATAATCCATTTTGAACAATTTATCTATGTCTATGTCTATAATGTTTGCCAAGTCCGTTCTAGGAAGTCGTAAGTCCTTTTCCATGATGGCCGAGCCGGCCTGCTCCGAACTGGTCATAAAGATTCAAACACACTTGATATACTCCTTTTATGTTTTGATAATCCGTCTTACTTCCATTTTCGGTTTGTCTCATGATGAGGTTACAGATATAGGAGGTATTCTTCTTTATTATGTACTTCCTGTTCGAACGATTGGCTTCTATGTTGAAGATATACTCGTCGCACTCGGCAATCAAGTCGACTTCTTCGTCTTTAATGCCGCTCGCCTTACTTATCTTTATGTCGAGAAGTCTGAAGTTTTTTTGAATCTTCTCGAGAATTACACCCGTCGCCTTATGTAGAATCAATTGGAGATAATCCCTCAAACTCTCGTCTCTCAACAGTTTAGTGACGAAGAAGTTGTGCAAAAACTTCGCCTGTACGACTTTCTCATTTTCATTGTTCAACCTTATCACCACCCTGCGACGTGGAAACTACATGAGTACCTTCACCATCTAAGCTCAGTATAAAACACGAGACGAAGAAAAGCCACAAAAAAGTACCAAAAATTTGACAAAAGTTCGTAAATTTTTGCAAACAAAAAGTGACTTCTACCAATCACTTTCCAATTCCAAAATCATTCCTACTGAATAAACTTATTCTGACTGTTCGGTTGCTCCGGAATATCTACTGGCACGTCGTTGCGATTATGCTTCGTCATATCGACTCCGAACGGATTCGACTTCTGCTCTTGGGAAATAACTTGACTAGTCACGACATTCACCTGTTGAGCATTTGAAACAAAATTTTCCTGCGGAGCTGGATTCTTAAATTCGATATTCTTCTTATCGTCCAAAACGTTCATCAAGGACTCTTCTTCGACGAGAGTTGATGGATCGAAAATAGTCTTGACCTTCTTTTCTCTTTTCCTGTTCATCAAAAAAATGATTAGGAAATACACCAAAAAGATGGCAATAATACTAGACAACACGACTATAACAAAAAGCAATATTTGATTGATATCCATATTATATTCTCTCCTATCATAAACAAAATTATAACACATTCGAACCTAAAAAAAAACCACAATCGTGGTTAATTTGAAGATGAATTAGAATTCTGCTGACGAACACTAGTCATCCAATTGTCCATATATCTCTCAATATCGCGTTCAATTTCTGTATCTACGACGTCGACTCCATATTTCTTGCGTAAATCTTGAATGACTGTAATTTGCAAAGTCGCATCGTCGGTCAATTTTTTAGTCGCAAGTGCGTCCTTGATTTCATCTTTTGCATCGACCAAAGACTTTTTATCTTTCTCTTCTTTGACGTATACGACTTCGTATCCTGAGCTCGTCTTGACTGGAGTATTCGAAAACTCTCCGACTTTCAAAGCGTATACTTCCTTGTCGAAGTCATCGCTCCCGTAAGTACCCTTATTGATGAAACCTAAGCTTCCACCTTTCTCCTTGGTCGCCTCGTCATCCGACAGCTCTTTCGCCAAATCTTCGAAAGATTCTCCCTTTTTGAGTCTGGTGATGATATCCTTGGCCTTATCCAAAGCGGCATTCTCGGCTTCGGTTTTCTCCGTATCGGTCATCGTAGATTTGACCTCTGGAATGATTTGAATGTGATACACATCCCGGTCTCCGACTATCTCATCTTTGTAATAGTCCTCGATTTCCTTATCTTTCAAATTGTCTTTGACATATTTCTCGATGGATTCCTGACGAAGATAACTCAATCGTGCTCTCTCCTCGAGTTCCTCTAGTGAAGAAATCCCCATCATCTGTTGCAAATAATTGATCAATTGAGATTCACTATAATTTCCGTCTTTGTCGTATCCGTAATACTGTTTTGCAGACTCGACGTAATTCTTCGCGTATTCCTTCGCATCGTCCAATTTGTCGCCGCTTTCTCCTTCGTAGATTTTCTTATCTATCATATCCATCAAAGTAGAAAACGCAGTTCCTTTCATCTCGTTATATAAATCGTCGACGCTTATCATAGAACCATCTTCGAATTGCACGACGGCCTGTTTACCATCTTCCAAAGTCGGAATAGTCTTTCCACATCCGGTGAGCATGGTTGCCATCAACACTGCTAAAATTATTTTTTTCTTCATTATTTCCTCCCTAACAATAAATATCATAACATTTTGAGAAATAAAAAACAAGTAAATGAGAACATTTGGGTGATTTTTACCATACAATACTATGAAAAGATAAAAAGGAGGGGTAAACATGAATCAAGGATGCGGATATTCTAACAACTACAATGGCGTTACTGGTGCAGCATTTATCTTAGTTTTATTCATTTTATTGGTTATCATAATCGGTGCAGTTCTTTAATCGAGAACGAACACACGAAAAAACATTTATTCTTCTATCTAAAAGAAAAAGTTGCTTAGTCGTTAAGCAGCTTTTTTAAAGTTCTAATTTCTCTAGCACTCAAGAGCACAGTCGCACCGTTCAAAGTTACCTTTTGAAGGTTGACACCTTGTTTCTTCTTAGTCGCATTCAATGCGTGAGATCTTGCATTTGCAAAATTAGGTTTTTTTCTAGTTAATTTAGTTGCCATGATATTCCCTCCTTAAACGTAAATTGCCTCTCAATTATAGCATTTAAAAGGCTTTGTGTCAAATTTTTTGGCTAATTTTTGGGCGATTTTCTCACAAACTCGTGCTTTTTGCCCTCATTACCCATTCTGAGTCGTACATTCACGCTTTCTATGAGTGTTTCATAAAGCGCATAATAATCGCGAGACTCCTCTTTGCCATCCGCTTTATCCATGTATTCCGCCCAAGCGGTTTGAGCTTCGAGCAAAATCTCGAGCCATCTATCGACAGCATATAAAAATTCCAATACATCCAAACTTTCGCTCAATCCCAAAGATTGCAAAAACTCGCCACTGCTCTGCCAATCGAGTAAAGTATCGTACTTGCCGTTCGCACATTTCTCGATGACGGACATATATTCGCGAATGAATTCGATAAAGTCTGCCGCAAATCGCATCTGCACGGTACAAAAATCTTGCTCTCTCAAATTATCGAGTTCATCTCTCACAGCCTTCAATTCTTTATTTAATTCTTCGACACTTGCCGGCGACTTGTCGCGACTCACTATGCTCTCGGCCGCCGCCTGTAACCTATATAAAACGTGCGACAACTCATGGTGACTGACCGGTACGGGGTCATTCTCATGATACGCGACTCGCTTTTCGTTCAATCTACACATAAAACCATTCGCGACATTCGAAAATGGCGACATAGTCTGCTCGTATCTATACGATTTTAACTCCTCCCGAGCCTTCACAAGCGACGAGACACTCACCTCGTCGAGTGAAATACCTACGAATTCGAGAGCCTTCAAAATCCTACAAACCGTCGAGCTTTCGTACGTCTTTGAAGAATGAGCACAACTCTCAGAAATGTACTCTTTCGCTCTACTCACAAGTACATCCATTTCTTCATCACTCAACGCACATTTCCGTTTTCCGTTCAAGCCTATTCCGCCCCGATACTCCAAACAAAACTTTTCGGCATACTCATCATTCTCAAAGAGAAAACGCCCTACGTCGAACCTTTGAACTTTAACTATGTGCGACCCATCCATCTCGGCCGTATAACCTAAAGGCTCCCAATTCACACGAAAATCTTTGATATCGGCTGGAACAGTATAGAATCCCGCTGTCAAACCTAGCCCAGGATAAAAATCTTCGAAAAATTTGAGCAATGACTGCTCGCGAGCAACCACCCCTTGTTCGTGTTCTTTCATATCCACCTGTGACCCACTTCCTTTCTTATATATTTTAAATTTGATTTTCAATCTTTACCAGAAGAATAATCAAATACCTTTCTTATAATATGCAGGCACCTTCGTATGGAGCCACTTCCCGATTCTAAGAGGGGGCGAATCGTCGAAGTCTCCAGTCAAAATCTGAGACTCCAATCCTTCTTCGCTTATCAACAATTTATCTAGATTCGATTCGAAGCCGAAATAACCGAGAGTTTTCAACAAAATTTCCAAGTTGACCAAAAAACTGCGATGAAAATACTCGACCCCGTCAAAATACCTTATAGAAATCGAGTTGACGCCGCTCAAAACATCAGCTAAAGTAATAATTCGACCTTTCTGTGTTCTCAATCGCGCATCGACGACGTATCCTAAATCGATATCCAAACCGAAAGAATTCGCGTCGCCTCGAACGGCAGTTTTTTCCTCTAAGTCTAGAATGAAATCCAATGCCTCGCTCGTTGCCACTCTCTTCATGATTTCTTCTCGACTATAATCGATACAAGAAAAGATGTTCGCAGGCACACGCGCATTTTCATCCCCACCCATCGTAAGAAACGGTATATAAATCACGTAAGTACGTCTCTCGATTGACTTTTCCAAAAACTTCTTTTCACATTTTTTATCTAAATTTCCCATAAACCCTCCTAAGCACGTTTTCTATTCTACCATAGTGAGAATTTTTTTCAACCAAAACCCTCATCTTACCTTCAGCAAGCCCGATAAATACCAGGTGATAATAAAAATATATCGCGGTCGGTATAGTAATATTTCTTCATTTATTGTATAATTTGGATAGACGACATATCGACCTGGAAAAATTGAAAGACGGCAAGATATTTGCGGGCATTTTTTCGGCAAAACGATTAGAAATCCAGTCGACAAAAAAAAGGAGCATTATGAATTACGTACCGATAAGTTTTAAAACCGATTATTCTCTACTCATGAGCACCCTCAAAATTGAGGATATCATTTCCTATGCTCAAAACCGTGAGACCAAATACGTAGGCATTTTAGATGACAATCCCTATGCGATTATGGACTTCTTCGACAAATGTCAAAAATGCGACCTCAAAGGCATATTTGGCATGATTGTGAAAATAGGAACGAACAAAATATACTTGTACATCGAAAACTACGAAGGCTACAAAAACATCATCAAAATAAACGAACTAGCCGGCGAGAACAAACTGACTATCGACGCCCTCATCAAATACAATGCGGGTCTTTTGTGCGTCCTTCCTTACGGGCAATACCATCTCTACAACAGATTCACTTCTGCTTTCCGCGTCTATTTGGGTTATGCAAACCAAGCCGAACTTCGTGGAGCCATTCAAATAACCGACCGCGTACTTTTCGTAAACGAGATAACCTACATCCCGAAGACGGACGCACCACTAGCCAGAATGCTCGCCAAAATTGCCGGATACGAATACGTCGAAGGCGAAAACTACGTCCTCGACGCGACCGAATACGACATAGAAACCATCGACAACTTCGCAGCTTTATGCAACTTAGAATTCGATTTTGGCCGACGTTACATCCCCAAATTTTGTGCGACCGGAGAAGAATCGAAAAAACTTCTCTATACTCTTGCCAACAAAGGCCTCGCCAAAAGGCTAGGGGGACAAGTCCCTAAAAAATATAGTGATAGACTCGCTTACGAACTCGACATCATAGACCGCATGGGATTCGTCGACTACTTTTTGATAGTATACGACTACGTCAAATTTGCCAAGAAAAACGACATATACGTGGGACCGGGTAGGGGAAGTGCGGCTGGTTCCCTCGTCTCGTATACCCTCGGCATAACCGAAATTGACCCTATCGAATACGACCTTCTCTTCGAACGCTTCCTAAATCCGGAACGTATAACCATGCCGGATATAGACATGGACTTCGAGGACATAAAGAGAACAAAAGTCATAGACTACGTCAAAAACAAATACGGTAAAAAAAGAGTATCCTTGATAGTAGCCTACGGAACTTTCGGCTGCCGCCAAGCCGTGCGAGACGTCGGCAAAATCTTCGGCATAGAGGACAAGGTGATAGGCGAACTTTCGAAAAAATTGGATGTCAAAAAGACCCTCAAAGAAAATGCGAGCAATCCTGAAGTCAGTTCCTTCGTGAAGACTCACAACCTCGAAAAGATTTACAAACTTTCCATGCGCTTAGAAGGCCTAAAGAAAAATACGACCATCCACGCGGCCGGAGTAGTCATATCTTCGGAAAACTTGGACGAACTCATTCCGACTTTCGAGACGGGAGCCGGCATTTTGACCGGATTTACCATGGAATACCTAGAAAAACTCGGTCTTCTGAAGATGGATTTCCTCGCCATCCGCAATCTGACCACGATTCACAACACGGTGAGACTCATCCACAAAGTGCATCCGAACTTCGACTTGAAGAAAGTTCCTTTGAACGACGCAAAAACTTATGCATCCATCTTCAAAAGGGCAAACACCGACAACGTTTTTCAGTTCGATACTCCTGGTATGAAAAATTTCCTTCGTAAACTCGAACCCGAAAACTTCGACGACTTAATCGCCGCCATCGCCCTTTTTAGGCCGGGTCCTATGCAGAACATCGACGAATACATCGCGAGAAGAAAGGGACAGAAAAAAGTCACTTACCTTCATCCCGACCTCGAACCGATTCTCAAAAGTACCTACGGCATAATCATCTATCAAGAGCAGATAATGCAAATACTATCGACGATGGGCGGATACTCCTATGCCGAGGCCGACCTCATTCGCCGAGCGATGAGCAAAAAGAAAAAAGAAGTCATGGTCGACGAACGAATCAAATTCGCTAATCGTTCTTGCGAAAAAGGATACGCCCGCGACCTCGCCGAAAAAGTGTACGACCTCATCTTGCGCTTCGCCGATTATGGATTCAACAAATCTCATTCGGTCGCCTATGCTATAGTCGCCTACCAAATGGCCTATCTGAAAGCCAACTACATGGAACAATTTCAAGTCAATACCTTAAACATGAATTTAGGAAGCGAAAAAAAGACCAAAGACGTCATAGACGACGCCCGCAACAAAGGTCTCAAAATTGCTCGCCCGAACGTCAACACGAGCAAAAAAGAATACGTCATCACGGAAGGGAAAGTCATTCTTCCTCTCACCTCCATAAAGAACATCTCTTCTGCCCAAAGTCAAGCCGTAGTCGATAACCAACCTTACGAAGACTACTTCGACTTTTTCAAAAAGACCTATCAGAAAGGCTTGAACAAAGTGGCTATCGAAAACCTCATCAAAGCAGGCGCACTGGAAGACTTTAGCTCATCCAAAAACACTCTTCTTTCCAACATCGACACGGCGACGACTTATATAGAACTGATTAACAGCCTAGACGAATCCCTGATAATGAAACCCGAACTGGAAATTTCTACGGAACCCGACGAAGAATATTCCGAATTGGAAATATTCGGTTTCTACGTATCTGGCCATCCGGCGAGCAAATATCAGAAGAAAGGAATCATCAAAATTGTCGATTTTGCAAAATACATGAATAAAAGAGTAGAAGTCGTCGCCCTTGTGGATAAAGTCAAAGTTATCGACACCAAAAAGGGAGAAAAGATGGCTTTCGTTCAATTGAACGACGAGACGGGCTCGATAGATGCCGTCATCTTCCCTAAAAATAACGACATGATAGAAAAGATAATTTTAGACAATCTAAATAGATTCACTGCCACGATAAGTAAGCGAAACGACGAAATACAACTGATACTCGAAAATATCAAAGACTTAGACGAACCGAACGCCGAATGATGATACGAAAAGAAAGGTAGAAAACGATATGAAAAAAATTCTAATAATAATTTGTCTTGCCATTACATTGTGCGGATGTGCCAAAGAAAACACTCAAAACCCCAAAGATACATCTACTCAAACTATTGAAAAGATACTCGCCGAAGACGACTATGTCGTCGTCGATGTTCGAACCAAAGAAGAATTCGACACTAGTCACGTAGTCGGCTCTCTAAACATACCGTACGACAGTATCGACGAAAACGTCGAACTCGATAAAGAGAGAACCATTTTGGTTTATTGCCAAAGTGGTCGTCGAAGTGCCATCGCTGCCAAAACATTAAAAAACCTAGGTTACGACGTCTACGACCTCGGAGCCTACGATTCCATAACACTAGAAAAAAATTAAAATGCCGTTTTGGCATTTTTTTCGACTGTTTTCCATATTAGTTAAAGTACTTTTTGAATACGTTTATTCATCGATGGATTCTTCAATGGATTTCATAACCAACGTCTTGGACCTATGCGAGTTGTAGCTTTTAGTAAAAAAGTAGACATCCTTAAATAATTGTGAAACTCCAGCAAATGGATTTTTATCTAGGTCCTGTCCTTCTTGCCCTGGATAATAACTGTCCAAATAACTTGCTAAACCCTTTGCTAAAACATCGCCATTTTCTAAAATGACTAACCCATCTACGAAAGATGACAACCACTCGTGAACGGGAGCAATTCTGAGGCAGCCCTCGAAAAGATTGGCTACCTCGGCAAATTGCATTTCGCTCTTTTCTATTTCCGCTAATCGGCTTGTCACATAATCGCGTATCTCAAAAGGCAATTCGATTCCTTTTTCTTGTATGATTGTCAAGACATTTCGTGCTCGTTCTTTTGCAGCCCAGCTACCACACTCCAATAACGTTTTGAGAGAATCTTCATCTAAATATTTTGCTCCTGCCTCGATATGCTGACGAATTCTACTCTCAAAAGAACTATCGCCCTTTGCCACTCTCCCTATATATTCGTTCAAAAGATACGTATGTTCTTCCTTTGGCAAAGACTCATTTCCAAAAAAGTATGCGTCGTAAAAATTGACGTACGGACAACCCATAATATATTTGCTAACACTAGAAGACCTGTCGTACTTCGTCTTCTTGAGCAACTCACAAATTTTTTCGCTCAGTTTTCTTTTGTAATCTTCCGACAACAAATCTCCACAATCGCGGAAAAATTCGATGAGTTCTATGCTGAGAGGAAGCAAATTTGCACAACATCCTCCCATGACTGACACTCGCTCGAGCATTCTTTCGAAAGACACTTTCATCTCGGGATAATCGTTCGTCAAGATTCTAATCGAACCCGTACTTATCGACAAACTAGACAAATCGACTAACCCCTCGTCCGCTGCGTCTTCGATGCGGTCTATCCTGTCACATATATGCTGGCACGTCTCTATGTACTTACCAAAATTCCCTCTATCGACAACTGCTCCAAAAACACTCGCGCGATTTCTTCTCAAATCGAAAATCAAATCGAAGATATCTCCCTCGGCACATATCGTTTTATATTCCATCCTATTTTCTAAACATTCCATTTTTACCTCCTGAATTATACATTCATTGTAACATATAACCGTCCTTTTGAAAAGAAAAAAAGTCCATTAATAGGACTCTCCAATTCGATTAATAATTCGTAGCTTGTAATTCCATGTAAGACTCGGCATGCTTGCAAACTGGACATATCTTCAACGCGTCTTTACCGTAGTAAACGTGTCCACAGTTGCGGCAAATCCAAACCTTGTCCTCGTCCTTGTGGAAAACTTTATCTCCTTCCACATTTCCGAGCAAAGTTAAATATCTCTCCTCGTGATGTTTCTCGATTTCTCCGACCATTTCGAAAAGTCTCGCGATTTGGTCGAAACCTTCCTCTTTAGCAGTCGCTGCGAACTCTTTGTACATATCTGTCCACTCGTAGTTCTCGCCCGCGGCCGCATCCTTCAAATTCTCGATAGTAGAAGGTACAGCCCCACCGTGCAATTCTTTGAACCACATCTTCGCGTGCTCTTTCTCGTTGTTTGCAGTCTCCTCGAAAATGGCCGCGATTTGCTCATAACCATCCTTTCTTGCCTGACTAGCATAATAAGTATACTTATTTCTAGCCTGTGACTCGCCTGCGAATGCTGCCATCAAATTGGCTTCTGTCTTGCTTCCTTTTAGTTCCATAAATAACTTCCTTTCTTTTCACTATTGTTTCAAGTGATTACGAAATAAAGTATACCATAAGAGCGAGAAAATTCAAGAGGATTTTAATGTTTAAAATAGTTTGTTCTCATATAGCTCCCCAAAAATCATCACAGCACCGTACTTTTTTGGAGTTATCTATGAGTTCTTATGAATTTTTCTCAAGAAAACCTCGATAAATCCTGATGAATAAAACTCAAAATAGTCGGACTTTTATCTAAAGATGGTTCTTTTCGACAAAAGTTACTACCACTTTTCCACATTTTCCTGTATAATTGAAGACGGGTGAAACATTATGTTTGAATATATGGGAGACCGAATTAACAATGCGATAAAAAATATAAGGGGCTTAGGCAAAATAACCGAAGCTAACATCGACGAGGCAGTCCGCGAAATACGGATGGCCCTTTTGGAGGCCGACGTCAACTTCGAAGTCACGAAACAATTCGTTGCCAACGTCAAAGAAAAAGCTCTCGGCATGGAAGTCGGCAAAAGCATCAAACCGGACGAGCTGTTCATCAAAATAGTGCGAGACGAGCTCGTCGCTCTTCTAGGTGAAGAAGAAACTCCACTAGTAACTACCAGTAATCCTACTATCATAATGATGGTCGGTCTTCAAGGTAGTGGTAAGACTACGACGAGCGGGAAAATTGCCAACTATGTCCGCAAAAAATGTGGAAAAAAGCCACTCCTCGTCGCCTGCGACGTCTATAGACCGGCCGCGATTGACCAATTGAAATCTTTAGGAAAATCTTTGAACATTCCGGTATACGATGAAGGTACGGATAAGACGCCAAACGAAATCATTGCGAACGCTCTAAACTATGCCAAAGAAAACTCGAACGATTTCGTCATCGTAGATACGGCCGGACGTCTTCAAATAGATGAACATCTCATGGACGAACTCGTCGGCATAAGCGAAAACTTCCATCTCGACGAAATCCTACTCGTCATAGATGCCATGATGGGACAAGATGCCATAAATGTGATAAGAGGATTCGACGACAAATTGAAACTCACGGGAGCCATTCTAACCAAAATGGACGGAAATACCAAGGGTGGAGTCGCACTTTCCGTAAGACACCTCACCAACGTACCTATCAAATTTATAGGTGACTCCGAGAAAATGGACGGACTCACGTCCTTCGACCCAAAACGGATGGCCGACCGCATTCTCGACATGGGTGACATCCTCTCCATTGCTGAGAAGGTCGAAGAATCGATAGACATCGACGAAGCCACCGACCTCGCCAAAAAGATGCAAAAAGGCAAATTCGACCTCGAAGACTTCTTGAATACCATGAAACAAATCAAAAAACTTGGTCCTCTCGAAAACCTATTGAAGATGCTTCCAGGTGCTCGAAATGCGGGGCTGGCAAACGTCCAAATAGACCCTAAAGAAATGGCTCACCTAGAAGCCATCATCCTCTCGATGACCAAATACGAAAGACGTCACCCCGAGGAAATAAAACACTCCCGCAAGCAGAGAATATCCAAAGGATGCGGTCGAAGTGTCGAAGAAATCAATAGACTCCTCACTCAATTCGAGCAAATGAAAAAGATGATGAAACAGATGACCAACGGAAATATGAAAATGCCATTTTGACTATACGCATAACGCAAGACCAAAACAGGTCTTTTTTTCTATTGTTTAGTTCCCTCAACCGAGCAAAAAAAACGATTAAAAACCCAAATAAAAACTTATACAAAAATCTTCTTTTTGCCAAATCGCGATTTTTGCAACTTTTTCTTTTATTTACAGGGACTCACACGTGTTGACAAACCCTATGTGATGTATTTTAATATTAACTCGAAGAGACATTCCTTCTGGTCGTTTAGCTTATCCTTTTATATGAGAAAAATCTCAGGAGGATTTTGGAAACAAAATTACAAATTAGAAATAAAAGGAGTTGTTAGGTATGAAAAGAGAAACTTTCTACCGCACGGTCATTTTCCTACTTCTATGGGCAATCATATTGCTCGTCCAAGCAAGGTAAAAAGCCAAAACAAAAAGCAACGACTAGACTCCTAAAGATTCTAGTCTCTTGCTAACCCACTAAGGAAAGCAACGACCTCGATAGGTGTGCGCTTCCTACTTACGATTACATTATAATTTGATACGAAATACGATAACAAAAGATTGCACTTTTCTCACTTTAATTTTATAATGAATATACGAGGAAGTGTAGACGATGAAGAAACAGGATACAGAAATCAAAAAAGAAAATGTAAAAGACAACTACAACTATGGCGTAGACATTTTGAAAATAATCGCCACATTCATGATAATAGGAATGCACATTCTCGGCCAAGGCGGCCTAATCGGAGGAACCACCGTAGGAAGCGCCAACTACTACATCGTATGGATAATCGAAGCAATATGCTTCGGAGCAGTCAATCTGTACGGGCTCAGCACGGGCTACCTGTGCGTAAAAAAAGATGTGAAAACTTCCGGCCTCATAAAACGCTGGCTCCAAGTCTTCTTCTACACCGTATTTTTTACAGCCTTGTTCGCCATTCTCATGCCGGGAGTCGTCTCTTTAAAGTCCTGGATAAAAGCCATCATCCCCGTGACAGCTAATCAATATTGGTACTTCACTCAATACTTCATGCTCTTCTTTGCCATTCCTGGACTCAACAAGATGCTTAAGAACATGGACCAAAAGAGCATCAAAAAACTCATCCTTGCCATCCTCTTAGTCCTTTGCCTCATTCCATCGATAAGACAATTTGACCTCTTCTTGACGGGATTCGGCTACTCGGGACTATGGCTCATTGCCATGTACATTATAGGAGGATACTTCTCACTTTACAAAGATGAAATTTACTACTCGAAAAAGGGCCTCTGGATAACTTTGATTGTATGTAACGTCCTCACCATCGCAAGTAAATACATCGTCGACATAATCTTGCACGTCGAAATAAACGACTTCTCTCAACTCGCCCTCATCAGTTACACATCCGTCACAGTCGTAATCGCATCTATCGCGATACTTCTCCTTTGCACGAATCTAAAAATAGAGAAGGGCAAAAAACCTATAAAATTCTTGGGAAAACTCACCTTCGGAGTATACCTCTTCCACGTAAACGCGTTCATCTGGAACCACATTCTAAAAGAACTTTTCCTACCTTTGAGTACTTGGAATCCGGTTCTCATGATTCTTGGAATCGTAGGCGGTGCACTTGCCATCTTCGCAGTCGCGGCCATCTTCGAATACCTAAGAATAAAATTCTTCGAGGTCGCGCGTTTGAACAAACTGGGAGACTGGTGTGGAAACAAGATAGACTACGTTTTAGACAATTACATTTTGAAAAGACTGTAATTGTTTTTCTTTGACTTAATTGTCTTTATGATGTATTATAATACCCAGAAATCGAAAAGGGGGAAAATCATGAAAGAAGAACTATTACTCAAAAACTCGAAAGTCCCAACTTTAGAAGTGGACAAATTCCGAAAAGAATTCTTATACGACTACCAAGGCTCTGGCTCCGAAGGATACGTTTACGGCTATGACAAGAAGACTGCTTTCAAAATATTCTTCCCGTTCACCAGTCTTCAAAAACGCATCCTAAAACTTCGCAAAATAGAACTCATGTGTTCGCTCAAAGATGAATCATTCGCCTTTCCGCAGGGATTTACAGGATTTCAAGACGGTTTCAAAGAGGGCTACTTCATGCCAAGAATACATAAAAACGAACAATATCCGACCTTCGCGGAAGCGAGAACAGACGATGACCAAACCGAAAGAATCAGTCTCATCATGAAAGGAGACGCGGCCGTCCAAAGAACACATCGAAAGGGTGTAATAATAGGCGACATCAAAGAAAACAACATACTAATAGACCGGGAATGGAACCCCGTATTCGTCGATACGGACAACTATGTGTACGGCGACTATGGCTTCGACCTAAAATTCGAAAGAGCATCTTGGCCCGTCAAACTATACAAAAAACCGTTCTCGCCGATGGACCGCGATAAGTTTCTCTACGCACTAGTTTCTATCAAGTGTTTACTTCGCGACGTGCATATAATTGAATACGAAAGCCCCGAATTCTTTCGAGAACTGATTTCTGCTTTAAATGTAAGCAAAGAAGTCAAAAATGGACTAACTGCTATCTTCTCGGACAGCAAAGGCAAGCCCTACATCGGTTCCATCCTCGAAGAAATCGATTCGAATACGCGACTCCTATCCATGAAATCAATCAAAAAATTGAATATGAAACCGAAGGCAAATACCTAACCATTTTCGAGTATGAGACATAAGATACACTAGAAAGGAAAGTGTATTTTTATGTTTAGAAATAGATGTTGCGATAGACCGATGGGAAATACTTTCAATGGCGGAAACTATGCAAATCAAAATGCGGCGACTATGGAATACCCTGCAGCTATGCCTATGATGAACGCCGGTGGATGTGGATGCGACATGCCACCTGTTCAAGAATGCCCTCAAGAGAGAGTTTGCCACCGAGAAATCGTCTGTAACGTCCCTCACATCGTGCCTATAAACACGAGAATAATCAATCATTACATCTACAAACACACCTATACTCCTTGCTATACTTGCTGCGAGGAAAACGAAGTCACGAACGTATACGACAATTGTCCAAACAACTTCTAAAGCGATTGACCGGCCGAGCCGGTTTTTCTATGAAAATGTGACAAACAAAAAGAACAAACCTGCTTTTTGCCGAACTACTCATTCTGCAAGTTTGCTCTCTCCGGTCTTATAATCGATCGAGATACCATCTTGAACATTGTAGAGATACACGTTAAATTTGATTCCAGACCCGGCATCCTCGACCGAATATCCTTCCAATAAAATTCCGCTCGCGACTGCATTGTCCTCATCAAAAATGGGTGTCGACCTATAGAGAA
Organism: uncultured Muribaculaceae bacterium; assembly: GCA_964472425.1. GTDB lineage: Bacteria > Bacillota_I > Bacilli_A > RF39 > UBA660 > RUG11867. The sequence goes on from CAYYLF010000003.1 coordinate 27,641, forward strand.
CGTGATTCCCTGTTCTCTTTATATAGTCGGCAACTTCGTTTTCGAAATCGAGCATGGCACCCGTATTCACTTGCCTTGTGCATGTAATCAAATTCTGCTCGTTCGCATTCTCCCCGGTCAATTGATATCCGATTAAATGGCAACGGTTATAAAGATACTTGCCATTCACCACATCGTACTTGACCGTCTGCCAACCGCTCGGTTTGACCATCCCTATACTTCCTCGTTCCTCGGTAGGCATGGTCTCAAGTCCCACATTCGCGAAAGCTCTCGTACAACGACCAAGCTCATCCAATTCTCCGTAGACTTCGAACGATGTGGTAGTCTTGTATTCGTCGTCGAAATCGGGTTCACCTCCATTCACGACCACGTAAGCCTCTCCACTGTATGGTGGGATGTTAGATAAGTCGTAGCTCGTAAGTTTTTCTTGTCTTTCATAAGCATAGCTATTTACCAAAATTCCGGCGAACAATCCCCCCAAAACGATTGCCAAGGACATAATCGATTTTATACTCTTTCTACGATATCTTTTTGCCACGGATAACACCTACTTCTATAATCTAATTATACCATCACGTTCAAAAGAAAGAAAGCAGATAAAATTGCAACAAACGTCCGTTCGGCTAATTCGTCAAATTTTTAAAATTCAAAAATGACTTTTCGCTTTACACAAACTTGTTCTCATGATATAATTTCTATGGTGATAAGATATGGCAACTGATAAGAATAAGAAGGCAAATACTAGTAAAAAGACTAAAACGACGGCAAATGCGAGCAAGAAAACCACGCCCGATACGACTACCAAAAAGGTAACTCCAACTAAAACAGCAAATGCCAAGACGACTTCAAAGCAGACTAAAACGACGACGACAACTACGAAAGCAGTAAAACCGGAAAATAAAAAATCGACCCAATCAGCTGCCCAAAAAACTACAAATTCCAAGACGATAAACGCCAAAAAGAAAACTGCGAATACCAAGGCTAAGTCGACTTCTTCCAAAACGTCGACCAAAACGAAAACTCAACCGAATAGAAAAAAGGCGACCGAAGACACTTTGAAAGAAGTGACAAAACCAGAAGCAATCGCCGAATTGCACGTCGAAGAAGAAGTAGTCGAAACCGTTCCGGAGACTACGATAGAAACTTCTTCCAATGAATTCGAAATCCATTCGTTCTTGGGAGTCGAACTACCTACTACGAGAAGTAAAGAAGCCAAAAGAGTTCGCAAGAGTCACTACGTAAAAGATGCATGTTTCTTCGCGACTGTCGTTTCGATTTTAGATTTGTTTGCCATGATATTCATCAAAGGTTACCCTAAATTCTTAAACGACACGCCTCTTGCCAACTATACCATCACAGTAGTTATCGACTTCATCATGATATTCCTTGCGACTTACGCTATAGATTATTTTATAGTCGAACACGAAATCAAGAAAAATAATAAATAAAAATTGTAAAACTGTCCATCATATAGATAAGGTGGAATATGAAAACATTTACTAAAATTTTGAGAGGTACCATTACTTCTCTTTTATTTTTGACGTTGACACTAGCTATTCTAGTGCAATTCATCTTCACGAACGTTCACTTGAACTATGCCAATTTGCCGAGCATGATAGATAGAAAAGAACTCCTTGCGACTGCTCTAGATACCCCGATAGAAGATGAAACTATCTATCGCGTGGCCGAAAGATACCTCGACGATTACATAAATTATATTTTCCACAAGAGAAGTTTCCCGAGCCTTCAAACGGTGGATTACTCCGAAATTTCCGAAGAACAAATCCAATCGGCCAAAGAAGTCGTATCACACCTGAGCAAAAACATCAATCTCGAATATGCCGAGGTGACCGACCTTCGCGACCTAAACAACGTACTTTCGAATCGTGCCATCTTTCTGCTCGTAAACATTGGGGTTTTCCTCATATATGTAGTATCCTCCATCGTTCGAGGTAACTTCAAAAAGGGAACCCGCCTGCTGGCACTTTCACTAGTAGCAAATTCTCTGATATCTCTCGTTGCCAGTCGCATCTTGATTTCTAAATTACCCGACCTCGTAAGTCCCCATCTCTATACGTTTCTCTCCGCCATCGTAAACGCCCCTTTGAAATCGCAACTCACAAATCTAGCTCTCATCTATGGTGGCCTCGGCCTTTCTATATATATACTCATATTCTCGTACGACAGATTCCTGAAACCTCGAGATTAATCACCCGAACTTTTTTATACTAAATTTCGAACTCTAAAATATAATTATTTAGAAAGGAAGTTTTTATGAAAAAGTTTAAGTTTTTATTGGTCATCGTGGCGGTTTTAACTTTCTGTGGATGTGGAAAGGCCAAATCGACTAATATCATAGAAAAGTTCAAAGATAAGGTAAATAGCACCAAAAGCTACCAAGTCACCGGTTCGATGGAGATAGTCTCGAACGAAGAAACCTTTACTTACGACGTTAATGTCGATTATAAATACGACGAATTCTACAAAGTCACTCTTCTCAACAAGACGAACGACCACGAACAAGTCATCTTAAAAGACGGTGAATCCGTATACGTCGTGACTCCCGCTCTCAACAAAAGTTTCAAATTCCAAAGTGAATGGCCTGCTAACTCTAGCCAAAGCTACCTCTTAAAGTCTCTGCTTCAAGACATCGAAAAGACCGAAAAACCGACTGTAGACGAAAACGACGACTACTACATAGTGAATGCGAATGTTAACTATCCGAACAACAATAGTCTAAAAACGGAAAAAATCTACTTCGACAAAAATGGCGAATTGAAAGAAGTGCAAATACTCAATTCCGACGGAAATGCCATCATCCGCATGAAATTCACCACCATCAAATACTCGGTAAAATTCGAAGACGACCACTTCTCGCTAGACTCCCTAATCACAAATTGTGAAGACGAATCTAGCTGCAAGACGACCGATGACTCCCAACAGACGAGTGCTCTTAAAGACATCATCTATCCGCTCTACCTCCCAGAAGACACGCACCTTTCGACCAAAGACACAGTTCAAACTGATGCCGGAGACCGTGTCATCATGACTTACGCCGGTGCCAAACCGTTCATGATTATCGAAGAAGCTACCAAAGCTTCGAAAGAAATGCAAATCACGAGCGTTTACGGCGACCCTCTATTCTTGAGCACGGCTGTCGGTGCGATGGGTTCTAACTCCCTCGAATGGCAAAGCAACGATATGAACTATTACATCACGAGTTCCTACTTGACTCAAGACGAGATGAGAACTATTGCCGAATCTCTAAACACCGCATCGGTAGTCGAAATTCAAAACGTAAAATAAAATATATCGCTTAACTCCGATATATTTTTTTGGTCATTGCCGATTATTGAGAATTGAAGAATTTACTAAAAACGTAACTAGCAAGTGTTTACTTTTGACCGTTATTAATATATAATTATAATGAAACGGAGTTGATAAGAGTGATACTAAAAAAGCCCTATGCTTTTCTCATAAAAAACTTCCGGTTTATCCACCTGATTTTGACCGGATTGATTGCCTATTTGCTCTTTAGAACTTACAACCTCTACAGCTTTTTTAGTAGATACGTTGGAAATGTCTACACTTCCTTAGGCGGAGCTCCTAGTAACTACATAACCATCTTCATGTTTCTAATCGCGATTATCATCATAGTATTCTCGCTTGCGATGTACTTGCTCATGAAGAAAAAGGAAAAACCGAAGAATCTGTACATCGGATTGAGTACTTATTATATTCTGTACTTCATCGGTCTGATACTTTATTTCGTACTCTTCAAATCTATGGAGACGAGTCAACTTACCATTAGAAATGCGATGGTCATCCGCGATGTGACGTTCATCATCATGTTCCCACAAGCCTTACTCTTAGCCTTGAGTCTCATTCGCGCAGTCGGATTCGACATCAAAAAATTCAACTTCTCGAAAGATTTAAAAGAACTGGATATTTCGGAAGAGGACAACGAAGAATTCGAATTCGTCCTCGGTGTAGACTCCTACAAATACTTCCGTTATCTGCGAAGAAGAGTACGCGAATTCAAATACTACATACTAGAAAACAAATTCATGTTTACGATTCTGATGGGCCTCACTTGCTCGGTACTTTTGATACTGACCATTCTGAACTTCACAGTCTACAACAAAACGTACAACAAAAATCAAAAGATTCATGCGAACAATCTGACTTTGGAAGTCAACAACTCGTATCTTACAAATGTCGACTACAAAGGCGAATCTATCACGGACGATAAATACTTCCTCGTCGTAAACATCACCTTCACGAACGACTCGGGATACTCGACCGTCTTGGACCTTCCTAGCTATGTCCTCGAGACCAAATCGGGTAAGATAACGCCGACTCTATCTAGGAACTCCCATTTCGTCGATTTCGGAGCAGGCTACTCCAAAGAGAAAATCGAAAACGGCAAGACAGCTAACTACATTCTCGTCTACGAATTCGACAAAAGGGATGTCGCCAAGAAATATACCCTCCGCATAATCGACGAGGTCGAATACAAAGCCGGCACGATGAATTCCAAAGAAAAAGTAGTCGCCCTTAAACCGCTTTCGTACGTCGACCAGGAAGATGTCGGAACCTACAAAACGGAAGAACTGATTACCATGTACGACTCGATTCTAGGAAACACATCTCTGCTCACCACTTCGTACGAATTTTCGAACAAAGTCACTTACAAATACGAAGCTTGCATTCGCGCCAACTGCCAACAAGTCACCGACGTCGTGACCGCGGACGTGGCCAAATCGAAAAAACTACTCGTCCTAAAGGGCCTTCTAACCTTAGATAACAGTTCGACCTTTGCCCGAAATGCCAAAACGTCGATGTCCTTCTTCGAAGCCTTTGCCGAAATCAGATACGACGACAAAATTGCTCCGGTCATAGACGCAACACCTCGTTCCATCTCCGAACAGTACATTCTTCAAATAGACGAAAAAGCCGCGACTGCCGAACACGTAGACTTGATATTCACAGTCCGCAACAAGAAATATACACTCAAACTAAAATAGATTACTCGACAAACGGGTAATCTTTTTTTGACGACGAATGGCAAATCGGCCAATCGGACGCCTATCGGCCACTAAACGACCGATTTTTTGGCCGATAAATAAATGTACACAAAAAAATTGGAAAGATATCCAATTTTATCCGAAGTACTACGCATTTTCCACCTTCAATTTATACTTAGTAGAAGGTCCATTACCTACCTTTTCTATAACTCCATCATCTAAAAGTTCACTCAAAATGTTTTGGATGCTAGTCTTTTCTTTCTTTACGACATCTTTGAGCTCCTTACTGGTCGCAACCCCACTTTTTCTAATATAATCGACAACCAGCTTTTTGTCGCTAGTCGCATTACTCGGAGTTATACAAGGAATAGTGATGATAAACGAAGAAGCCAAAGCCTTGATTTCGACCTTGAGACCTCTCTCTTTATAGAATCCCATTATTCTTCGCAATCCGCTTCCTATACAATCCACCCGTTTCAAACGCAAAAAGATTGCCTGTAAATATTTATTTCGCGAATACGAGACACCCGAAAGAGCATCCTCTAGACTGATTTTATAAAGCCCACCCAAACTGATAAATTCTATTTTGTTATTCTTATATATATTGATGATGCTCGGGCCATCCATCTCCATAGACCTATGTATACACATGTTGAATAAAATCTCGCGCAAAATTGACTCGGGGAATTCCTCTATGTCCGTTCTCTCTGCATTGGCGACCATGCCATAAGTAGAAGAATTGAGTTTCAAATAATCGACTGTTTTATCGTACACCTCGAATATCGAGCCGGTAAATTCTTTGATATCCAAGAAGTTTTGCTTTAATTCGTCCTCGTACACGGCCACCCTAATAGGAAAATCATTTTGGTCGGACAACACTTTAGCTAAATTCGTATAATTGTTGTTCAAATCTCTCAAATGTAACGTCTTTTGGACGGACTCATTCTCGATATCGATAGATGCCTTATCGAACACAGGCTTTGCGTAGTTGAAAGTTAAATTCGCATCTGGACATATTGCCGTTTCGAACGACAATTTCTCCTTATCTAACAGTAACTTTTGTATTATTTGAGGACTAGCTGGCATACTGCAACTTCCCGTTCGTACGTACACTCCTTCGTATCCTTTAGCTTTTAAATAGTATACATCGACTCCCTTAGAAACCTTTACTATGAGATACTCCTTACCAGAATCGGTCTTCTTTGGCTGAACCGAAATAAACATCGATGCATCCGGTGCAATCAGATTGTGAATTTGATTAGAAACCTTTTCCTCGACCTTTTTGGCATCTGCCAATCCCACGACATTCCCGTCGTCGTCCATCCCGATATAAATCGTCCCACCGACACTCTCGTCACTGTTCAAAAAGGCGATTATTTCCTTGATTATTCCATCCGTATACTCCCTTTTAAATTCAGTCTGCTCGTCTTCTATCATTGCCAATTCTCCTTTCATATACGACAATTGTATCACAAAAAAATATAAAAATAAACAAAAATCGGTCAATCGGACACCTATCGACCACTAAGCGACCGATTTTTTGGCCGATTTGTGATCGAAACAATAAATAAAAATTGGATACTCTCCAATTTCTACTTCTTGAGTTCGCTAGGGCGATAGATTATTTTCTCGTCGAACTCGACATAATCCAAATAAATCATCGGGACCAAAACCCAACGACCGTCGTCCAGACTCATGACCAAATGGTCCCGCCCGGCTTGTTCGATGATGCCATCGAAAATCTTATCCTTCCAATTGACCGAATCCGGAAAAGATATATATGCCTTCGCATGACTGCCGCGGTTCAAACGCAAAATATTCTCGATGTAACTCTGTTCCATCGGCAGATTGCTCGACTGGTCGTCCACGTTTACGATATTCGATGTATAGTTGTTCATAGGTGGCATATTCCCTTCTTCCGTAGGAAACGTCGGGTTCTGATAGTAAGTACCATTCATAAAATTTTCACCTCTCTTTACAATATTATTCACGCGAGTTCCAAAATAAGACTTATTTTTCGTATCTCTTAATCTAAAATGGTTCGTGAAAGGGAGATTAATATGAAAAATAATTTTGACTTAGAAGTTAAAAAAATACTGAAACAAGCCGAGAACGAAATGTTCGCCCTCAACCATCCCTACGTCGGAAGCGAACACATGCTTTTGGCCATTTTGAAAATGAGTCGATTGAAAGACCTTCTTGCCGATTACTCGCTCACCTACGACCTTTTCAAAACGGAACTCGTAAACATCGTAGGAACATCTCGCAAAAAAAGTGAACTAGCCCTCTATACGCCCCTTCTAAAAAGGATTATCACGGATGCGATAGACGAAGCTAACGAAACGGCCGGAGGTATAGTACAACCAGAACACCTCCTTATCGGCATGCTCGAAGAAGGTGAAGGCGTAGGAATTCGCATACTCATGAACATGGGCATAGACCTCGAAAGCATCTACAACGACCTCATCCACAAAAGTTCGCCCGATAAAAGACAAAAGACTTCCATTCTCATGGAAATAGGTAAAGTCTTGAACACTTCGCCGGACGAACACATCTACAAAAGAGAAAAAGAAATATCTTGCTTGATAGAAATACTTTTGAGAAAAAACAAAAACAACCCTCTCTTGCTCGGCGAAGCTGGGGTAGGGAAGACTGCCATAGTCGAAGAATTTGCTCGTCGAATCGAAGCCAATCGTGTCCCGGATGCTCTTTCGAACTACAAAGTAATCGAACTCGACACGGGAAGCCTCATCTCGGGCACCCGTTATAGAGGAGAATTCGAAGACAGACTCGGCAAAATAATCGCCGAAGTCATTGCCGAAAAGAACATCATTCTTTTCATCGATGAGATACACACGCTCGTAAATTGTGGAGGAGCTGAAGGGGCGATAGACGCCGCGAACATCCTAAAACCTTACATGGCAAGAGGCAACCTCAAAATAATAGGCGCGACGACTCTCAAAGAATACAAAGCCACCATATATAAAGATAAAGCCCTCGACCGCCGTTTCCAAATCGTAAACGTCGAAGAGCCATCTCTCAAGGATACCGAATGCATTCTAAAGGGCATTGCCCCCAACTACGAAACTCACCATAACTGTATAATCTCGGATGAAAACATCAAAGACATTCTCCGTCTTTCCGAAAAATACATCTTCAACCGTTACAATCCCGACAAGGCTATCGACATTCTCGACTCCGTATGTGCCCACGTCCAACTAACTCGTCCCAACAAGAAAAACGCCCTTTCCGAACTTAACAAAAAGAAAGAAAAATTTTTGAAGAACAAAAAATACAAAGAAGCACTCGAAGTCGAACTTCGCATCAAAGACCTTCAGGAAAACACGAACAAAATACAGATAACGAAAGCCGACATTCAAAAAGTCGTCGAATACCGTGCCAACATCCCCGTCCTCGACACCTGGACCGAGAACATCGTAAAACTTCCATCGACCATCAAAGCTCACGTCTACGGCCAAGACGAAGCGATAGACAAAATATGCGAATCCCTCAAAGAAAAATATCTCGTCGACAACACCAAGCCCCTCTCCATCCTTCTAGAAGGACCTTCCGGAGTAGGGAAGACTTACCTCGCCAAAGAGATTGCCAACAACCTCTTCGGTACCAAACAGTTCCTTCGTCTCGACATGAGCGAACTCGCGAGTGAAACTTCTTTGAACCGTCTCATAGGCTCACCTCAAGGCTATGTCGGATACGAAGATGAATGCTTACTTGCCAAACTCAAAGATTATCCTTATTCTCTCATTCTTTTAGACGAAATCGAAAAAGCTTCTCCCAAAGTTCAAAAACTCTTTTTAGAAATCCTCGACAATGCTTATGTCCGCACGAACAAGGGCGAAACCATTCACTTCGAAAATGCGACTTTCATCATGACCTCGAATACTTATTCCTCCGAAGTCATAGGATTCAATGGAAACACTAAAGAAGAGAAGAACACTTCGTACGACGAACTGAAAGCTCGCGTCCAGTCGATTGTCACTCTAAACCGCACGGATGAAGCTTCGGCCCGCAAATACATCCGCCGCGAAAGCACGGGACTCGATCTCACCAAGTCGGATATCGACGACCTCATCGCACGAGCTCACATCGACACGCTCGGTTTCCGAGGACTTCAAAAAGAACTCAACAAGTACAAAATTAGTAAACTTCTCTCAAAAGTATAGTCATTACCGCACATTCTGTGGTAAAATCGAAGTGGAGGGACAAATATGAAACTATACAACACTTTAACTCACAAAATCGAAGAATTCATACCGAATACGCCCGAGGTCGTGAAGATGTACACCTGTGGTCCCACGGTCTACCACTTCGCTCACATCGGGAACCTTCGGACCTATATATCCGAGGACGTACTCGAAAAAGCACTCAAATACACGGGCTACTACGTTCAAAGAGCGATGAACATCACGGACGTCGGACATCTCACTTCTGACTCCGATTCCGGAACCGACAAGATGGTCGACAGTGCCATCAAAGAACACAAAACCGTCTTGGAAATCGCCGAATACTACACGGAAGAATTCTTCAAAGACTGTGAACGACTGAATATCCGCAAACCGGACATAGTCTCGAAAGCGACCGACAACATCGACTTTTATATAAAGATAATCGAAACACTTCTAGAAAAAGGCTATGCCTACCAATCCTATGGCAACATCTACTTCGACATCACCAAACTAGACGACTACTACAAACTTACGAACCACAAAGCTGACGACATGGTCGTCGGAGTTCGCGAAGGCGTTGAAGAAGACTCTGGAAAACGCAACCAAGGCGACTTCGTTCTTTGGTTTACGAAGAGTAAATTCCAAGACCAAGAATTGAAATGGGATAGCCCCTTCGGAGTCGGTTACCCCGGTTGGCACATCGAATGTACCGGCATAAGCATCAAAAATTTGGGCGAATACTTGGACATCCACTGTGGTGGAGTAGACAACATATTCCCACATCACACGAACGAAATAGCCCAATCCGAAAGTTACCTCGGACACAAATGGTGCAACTACTGGTTCCATGGCGAACACTTAAACATCAAAGATGCGAAGATGTCGAAGAGCAAAGGAGAAATCATCACAGTCTCGACCCTCATCGAAAAAGGATACAAACCGCTTTCCTATAGATATATGTGCTTAAACAGCCACTACCGTAAAATACTCGAATTCACCTTCGATTCTCTGAAGGCAAGCGAATCAGCCTACTTGAAACTCTTAAACCGCATCTCGATGATAAAGTCCGAAGGCGACTTCCAAGACTCTGCCTTCAAAGACTACAACGACAAATTCATGGACGCTTTAAAAGACGACCTCAACACGGCCAATGCCCTCACGGTCCTTTACGACGTCCTCAAAGACGAGGCCATAAATGGTGCAACCAAACTCGAACTCATTAGAAGCTTCGACAAAGTACTCGGCCTCGACCTCATAAGCGAATACCACGAAGCTCAACATCCTCAACACGACGAGATAATGGCTCTTATAGCCAAGCGCGCCGAGTTTAAAACTCAACACAAATTTACCGAAGCCGACGGCATAAGAGACGAACTATCCGCCCGAGGCATCGAACTCGTCGATACGAGAGAAGGAACCATTTACAAACTCAAAGACGTAGATTAAACGACCCGACCAGGTCGCTTTTTCTTGACAAAAAATGGGGAGGGGGTGCTACAATAGAAGCACAGAAGACTAGGAACGAAAAGTATCTATTAAAAAAAGAAAAGCTTTCGTTCATCATCAAAAAGAAAAAATACGAGAGCGAACCGCCAGTCTTTTATATGCCTTAAAAAAGAAAAGAGATGACCTTCATGGACCAAGACATCCCGAGAACTAAACTGCAGAAAAGAAAAAAAGAAAACCTGAAAGGAAAGATAATCGCGATAATCGCTCTTACCCTAGTTACAACTTCGGCTATCACATATGGTTTCTTCTATCCGAACAAAAGACAAACTGGTCAAAACAACTTAGTCTCCGAATGTTTCAATATCGAATTCACTAATGAGTCTGAGTCTATCGCTCTAACGAATGCTTATCCAGTCTCGGATGAAGAAGGCAGGAAGATTACTCCATACTCGTTTACCATCACGAGCACTTGTGACCTCGCCACTTCTTACCACATAGTAATAGATACCAAAACCGGTTCCTCGACTTTGGCCATTTTTCTTGTCTTACATCTTCTCTCATAAGATGTTATAATCGAACTACAAAACCGAAAGAAGATTGAACCTATGAAACCCGTGCACTTAACCGATTTACACATCGGAAAAGTCCTTCTAGAACAATTCTTTTCGAAGGCCAAGAATACATACTCGACCAAATCACCCAAATCGCCATCGAACCCATCCAAAGACCAACTCACCTGTAACTCATTTCTGTCACACCACTTCTCGACCTAAGAAAAATCAAAAGAGAACTGAACTCTAGACTCTTCAAAATCTTATATATCCGCCGTACAGACGAACTATGGCCAATAAAAAACACCAAAATAATTCCTCAAAAAAAAATCGCATCCAGTAGCATTGCAAACTACATATGCGATTTTTCTATTGTCTTTCGTTCTCGATAAAAAGAGTAATTCTATCTATATTGTTCTCTTGGTACCCGCACTTTCGTTCCTTTGTAAGCAATGCCTTGATTGTAGATAAATTTTCACAATCGACATTGTTCAACTTCTTTATCCGTGAGTCGTTCAAAGTATTATCTCTAGACATCGTCTTGCGATAATCCTCCTCGTCGTAACAAAACAAAGAGAGTAGGGGATACCGTTTTTTCAGATTGTTCGCAATTGTCAGGCCCTCCGGGTCGAAGTCGCCGTTATAATATATTCTAGTTCCAGATTCGACCAACTTATCGAGTACCTTATAAACTGCATAATTCGGAATGCCCGAAGTTATCAGGATAGGTACATCCAAATGCATGAGTTTAGACAAAATCGAAGGATTTTCGAAGACGAACACTTTCTTTGCATCGGCCGACAAATCGTCTATCTTAGACAAATTGTGAAGATTCAAATTCAAAGGTTCTCTCGCTTTCTTGAATTCGTCGACGAAAGAAGAACTGCTGCCCAAAAGATAAGTTATCACATAGTTCGACAAATCGTCGACTCCTATTCCGAACTCGGCTAGAAAGGCGATTCTCTCCTGATTCGTCTTGGGTTCTTCATAACCCCTATACTTAGCCAACAACTTGATGAACAAACTACTATTCTGTCCGTTCATATCGAGAAAATGCGGATTACCCGATGTGGCCGCCAAAACCGGCAAAGTGGTCGGCACTAGTTTTTCGAGATTATCTACGATGTCCAATATATTTCCCAATTCTGTTCTAAATACTTTCGCCTCTCTATGATACCTCTTGATTATCACTTGATACAAACTATCCTTCGCTTGCACGACTTCCAAGACAAACTTGCGAAGCTCATCGGACAGCCCAGAAGTGACACCTTCGAAAAAGGCAATCTCTTCTTCCTGTGCCAATCTCTTGACTTCGTTCTTGGAAACGGGATGAGTCCCAAAATAATTTGTGAACAACTCTTCCCAAGTAAAATCTTCGTATATGGTATTCTTCAGTCGTCTTTCTACCTTGCCAAACGAAATTCTAAACGTTTGCCCTTCGACCAACCTTTGCCCGAAAAAGCGGGATAATTCCTCAGCCTCGAGACTCGTCAAATTATCGAGTTCCACGATGCCACTGTAACGTCCCAACGAAACGTACTTATTCTTGAGTCCTTCGAGCATTCTCGCGAAGCCCTTGTGCTCTTTAAAATAAGTCCAAAGTTTCATCACTAGACACCTGTTTCTGTACCACTTCTTTTACTAATCCGTTCCAATGGTAACGGCGAATTCCTACGACAGACGAATTGTTCGGTCTCAACAACTCCGATATTCCGAGTTCCTTGATGGTGTCGAAATCTCCCCATAGAGCCTGCGAAGTGAGAATATAATCGAGATTTAAAGAATCCATTATGCCGAACATCTCTCGTATGTTCGCATCGTCCACCCCGGCAAAAGCTTCGTCGAGCGCAACCAATCGAGGAGCATTATCCCTGGCACTTTGTAACTTCGCGCATACGGCCGTGAACAATGGCAAATACATCGTCTTGGCCTTCTCGCCGCCACTGAAGACGGAGAAAACCTTGTCCGTAAGTTCGCGCCGATTCTCTCCGGCCCTCGTATAATACATCTTAAATTGAAACCACGTACGATAGTCGAGTATCTCAAAAATGATATCCGAGTAACTCTCGTGTGCTTCCTCGTCTATTCTGCCCTTCAACTTCGACCGGAAATGTTTGATTAACTTGTCGCTGTCGGAAGGCTTTATCATATCTGAACTTACATTGAACAATCTTACGAGTTCTCTCGTATCGATTTCGTCCAACGATTCTTTATCTTTAGGATGCCATTCGAGCTGAAAAGACAAAGCACTGGACATTTGCATATCCTTCATTATCTGATTGATAGATTTGACCCATTTTCTGGCCTCTTCGATGTGGTCTCGTATCTTGTTGCCGACCGTCTTTAAAAGAATTTCCTCAAATAAGTTTCTGTCTTGGTCACTTATGATTTGCTCGTTTTCTACAATCGAATCGTTCATCTCTTTTTCCAAAGAGAACAAATTGACCGGACGACCTTGATAGATGGCTACATAATCCCATCTGACCGCCGTATCGTAGACCTCTTTCAACTGCTCATCTTCCTCGGCATACTCGAAGATGGTCTTATACGCCAACTTATACTCGCTCAACTCATTTCGATACTTGTTGTAATTCTCGATAAAATTCTCGTATAAGTCGCGAGGGTTGGAATCTTTTTTCGAAATCAACTTATCGAGAACTATTCTTGCCAGTTCCAAATCGTCTTTCTCTTCGTCCATGACGTAATGTAAATCGTATTCGCGTCTGAAAATCTCCCGATAGACTCTCGTCTCTTTTTCTTTCTGAGAATGCATCTCGCGATTATTCGCAAGTCGTTCTTCCAAAGTCGACAAGTCCGACAACAGAGTTCCCTTTTCCTGCATGAGACTCTCCCTCTTGCTTGGAATAGTCTCTATCTTCTCATTCAAAGTGCGAATCATCGAACTCAACTTCTTCGTCTCTTCGGAATTCAAAATCTCTTGAATATTTGACCTAGTAACCGACAACTTTTGAACAGATTTTTTGTTCTCGCTCATCTTGAAATAGACTTCGGCGATAGAGTCTTCTATCTCCTCGAGCCTATCTTCGACTATTCTTTTGCTCTCTCTATTTTGAGTTAACCTTTGATAATCGCTCTTAAAATCGTTTATCTCGTCGACGAGCACGACGACCGTCGAACTCGCTTCACCGATAGCTTCCAAAGACATAGGTAAAGAGACAACATCTTTGAAATCGTTTATTTCTCTATATAGAGCTCCTAAAGCTTCGTTCAAGGTACTCCTCTTTTTCTCTGCAGCAATAGAGTTATTCTTGTTGATGTCGAGGCGAACATTTATCTTATCTTCCTCCGCGAGCACCGCTTCGGCCTCATCGGACGATGGGAATGACACTTTTTCGTGTTCGATTTCTTGCAGCTCCGACTTCTTCTTTTCTAACATCTGTTCCAATTGACTCTTGCTATCTTCCGACTTCGCAATTTCGGCTTCTTTTTCTTCGATTTTCCTCTTGTGAGCCAATTCCCTCGCGAGAATTCCGATGAATTTTTGAGATTCGATTCTAGAACCGTATCCGTATATATTGTCTATTTTATACGAAGACTCACCGAAAGATATACGCTCCGCGTCGTCGATGCTCAAAGACTCCAACACCGCTTGAACAGCTTTTCTATCGAAATCGACATCCTTGGCACACTCCAAGTACTTCGAAAGATTGTTCTTTTTGGGACTGCCTGGCACTATAAAGGTACCTTTGCGACCGGCAACATTCTTCAAATCCTTAGCATCTATCACCAAAGCATTCAAAATACCCGCCTTGAGCAATGTCGCCTCGAGATGGTTCTTAGTCTCCGAAGACAAGCCTCCCTTGAACTCGACAGCCTTGTAGAAAGGAACATATGCTACTCTTTTCTCGTCCAAGAAAGCAATCGTTTCTTTCTCCTCGTCATCCGCGACCATCTCTTCCTCTTTTTGAGTTTTCAATGCTTCCAACTCGGCTTTTTGTTCCTCTAAAAGATTCGCCACGTCTTTCAGTTTTCCTTCGATGCGATAAAATTCTCGATTCGCATCCTTATAATATGCGTCCGCAAGATTTTGGTAAAAATTCTTTGCTTCCTCGTAGGAAACTTTCGAAAAGTTGAAAGTAGCTTCCACGAGCCTCTTCTTTTCGTCCTCGTTCACTTTAACTTGTCGGTTTGTCTTGGCAAGCACGAGTATCTTATCGCGCATCGTCTGCAAAGCATCTTCCAAAGAAGCTTCACAATCCTCCAAATCCTTGAGAAGCCTACTTTGCTCCTTTTTGAATCCTTCGAGTTCGCTTTCGACGTCGCCGAGAGCTTTCTCTTGAAGACTTTTTTCTCTCAATTTAGAGAGAACTTGCGACAATTTCTGCGAATAAGCTCTCGTCCTTTGTAACATCGATTCGAAATCGACTGGTGCATTCCAATCCTTTTGAAAATCTTTCAAGAGAATGACCGGTTCTTTGAATGCGACTTCTTCGCACAACGAATCTATCGAATTCATCGTCTTTGAAATGCTTCGCTCGAGATTCGCGTACTCATCCTCGTACGATTTCCTCTTACTTTCGGCATCTATCCTTTTATTTTCCTGTTCACTTTGTCGCGCGGAAAGATTTTCTAGTTCCTTATTCAACCTGTCGATGGACTCGCCAAGCTCCTTTTCCTTCTGGATGTTGCTCTCTAAATCGTTACTATTCAACTCGGCCAAGCTCTTACGCGCGGCCTCCAATTCGACCTCGAGATTTCCGAGCTCTCTTTCGATAGATTCGCTTCTACGCTTAGAACTCTCGATGAGACCCTCGGTCTGTACGAGCTCGTCTTGAGACTCTTCCTCGGCCTTGACACTATCGACGAAGCTGCGAGCTTTTCTAAACAAAATCGCTTCGTTGTAATTGCGATAAGACTGCATCAAATAAGACAACTGTTTCAAATGTTTCTTCAACTGCTCGATTTTCTCTTTCGTATTGTCCATTTCCTCGACGGCATCCGAAAGTGGTCTCAAATCTTCTTCCGAAAGGGGTTGCAGGACCTTCCCCAATATTTCCATCAAAACGGTAGGCTTATATTCCTTCGACAACTTAGGGCTTCGCAACTGAATCAAGACGTTTATGAACTCGTCGTAATCTTCGATATTTTGAAATCCGAAGAGCAAATTGTTCACCATCTTCTTGTACTCTTTGGTCGTATCGACGAGCATGTTCGCTGGCCCCAAATTTGTCCTCAATTCGTTCTTGCTGAGAGGGACCTTTTGAACTCGATTCTTGTAAAGGAAAATATCTCGATTTACTCGTCTTCCATCCGTTATCGAAAAACCCCAAAAGTCGACAGGGCGTCCTTTCTTGGCATGGAGACCCATGCCGATAGTCACATACTTGAGAGTCGACTCTTCGTAAAACTCCATGTAGAGATAACCGGTCGCCTCGTCCTTCTGCTCGGTGTCGTATCCGCCTAAGAGGTAAGCCTCGATATGTTTATCGGTACTGCCGAAAGGGTCCAACCGCTTCGGAGACTTGTTTCCATCCAAAATGAGTGGAATAAAAGACTGCATCGTGACCGACTTACCACTTCCGTTCTCTCCGCGAAGCAACAGCTTGCCATCGGCAAAATCGAACTCCTCGTCGTCGTACAACCAAAAATTCAAAAGTCCTATTCTAGTAGGTTTATAATTCATCAAATTCACCTTCATTCGTCAATTGTTCATATTCACTTTTCTTACCTTCACTCGCCTTGCCAACGAACCTGCTTACCGTCGGATACACGACGACTTGGTCACCCCGACACATCACGAAATGATAAGATTCCATCGCCTCATATATATCCTCGAGCAGTTTTTCCATCGGTATATCCGTATATTTTTTGCTGAAATACTGACTTTTCTCCATCCTCGCCGTCCCCACGACCAGTTCGAACTCGCCGCGCGACAAGGTGAACGTCTCATCTTCCGCCAAGGGAATGAGTTTATTGTTTCTATATTCGAGGAGCATCTTGTTCACGAGCAAGACTATGTCGCTCATATTCTTAGTGTTAGGAAAATAATCCTTATGAACGGAATACTCGTCCGCATACACCATAAACAAGTTCTTAGTTATTTCCACTTCCATGCCCATCTTATCTTGGAGTTCCTTTTCGATGGCCTTGTGCAGATGCTTGACATAATCCTCTTCGCCCCAGGACAACTCGTCCTTCGTCGTCGCCGGTGCGTAGAGTAAATGCCTATATACCTTATATTTTCGCACTTCGCCCTTTTCAAAATCTTGACCTAACCACTCCAAATCGAGAAAATCTTCCGGAGTTTTAGACTCATATATGTCGAAATCGAATGACGGCACGACATAATTGGCGAGCCCCGTCGCTTCGTACAGAGCGTCCGCGGAAGCATTGTCCTGAAAGCTTCGGCTATCCTGGTCTCGCAAGAAAATGACATCGAGTAGGATGAGATAATCTATGACGCGAATGAGACTTCGCCGGTCGGTCGCATTGTCCCAATTCGGAATGTGTTCCAACTTCAAAGTGACAGCCGTATTCTTGATGTATTCGATTAACTCGGACAATATGAACTTGTCTCCCCGAGTCTTATCCTCTAAATACAAAAGCATGATGAAGAAAATGACGTAATCTAACACCTTCGAAAAGCTGGTTACTCCGAATTCTTTACGGGCATTCGCCGGAATCTTTTCGAGTTTGATAAACCGGTCGTGAACAATCAACTTGTTGCCGGCCGTCCGATGCATAAAGTCTCGTATTTTATCCTGATTCTTTTTGAGAAGATAATAATTGTCCTTGTCGTCATCCTTCGTAATCCAAAAATTGTTCAAGAGCAAATTCATCTCTTTTTCGATTGATACTTCTTCCATTTTACCCTCCGAACACTATTTCGATGGCATCCATTTCGAATGTTCCATCCACAGCCACGAGGCGACAACGGCCATCGATATAAGTAATCGTATACTTTTTCCCAAATACGGGGTCAATGCCTGTAAACACATTTCTGTCCGAATGCCTCTTCGCTTTTTCTAATAGTCTAAATATATACTCGCGTTCTTCCGGCAAAACGTCTACTTCGGCAGTCAAATCCTTTTTGCCAGTCTTTATGAATTCAGTCAAAATTTCTCTTCTTCGTTCCTCTTCGCGTTTAAATTCTTCGAGAAGGATTGCTTTCTCTCGACTCTTATCTCGAATGGGCTCCTTCGTCCCCTTACTCTTCATTCCACGTTTGACGGGTTCGACCGCGATTTCGATAGAACCGGCCGATAAACTTGGGACGATAGAATCGCTTTGAAGTGGACTAGTTCCTTTAAAATGCCGAACGACATCGACTCCCAAGACTGCGCTTGCAAGTTCGTGTGCTTCCTCGATGGAGCTTTGCTTATCGAAAAGGCCACACAAGTACTTATAATCTTCTTTTCTGTTTATCATGTTGCCGTGCAACTCGATTAAACTAGACGCATACTTCGTTATCTTCGATATGATGTTGTTGGTGGCCTTCAAAAGTCGTTCGCCTTCGCTCGGACCTTTAGAACTTATGAACCATTTGTACAAACTGGCCCATTTGCCCATGTTCACTTGTCTCAAATAGTCGTAGTCGAAGTCGGGTCTAATCTTAGGGGCTTTCCTTTGATAATTCACGAGATTGTCCATGAGAGTCGCGACGTTTTCATCGCTTATCGAATAAAGGACCTCCCTGATTTCCTTACTATGCCGGATGTACTCCTTTATGAAATCCTCTAAGTAATGAACTAATTCGTTCTTCTTGGCTATGAAGCCCTCGCTTTGTAACAATTCTTCTGTCTTTACCTCGTGAAACTTTTTGATAAAATCTTGATAGTTGGAAGTCAGATTCTGAAAATCGGTCGTCAAATCTCCCCAAAGCTCGTAAGTATCTCCTTCGGACAACTCAGCTATATTTACAATCTTCTTAAGCTTGGACTTTATCCTTTCGAACAAACGCGGCTCGAGCGAGGCGACTTGGACGACGAGTTCTTCTAGACGAATCGTCATTCGCTCTATCTCGATGGCATAATCCGTCATTTGGTAACGAACATTTTTATACTTGAATTTATCCAAAGTCGTGGCGTTCTCCGTATCTTGTACGGTGGTAAGAGACTGCTTGGACACCAAAAAGTCCAAGTCCCTTTGGCACTCGTCTATCGTATAATCCGGTATGTGAGGTGCGAGCTCATCGAATACGTCTTCTTTGTAAAGCCAGTTCTCGGCCTGTTCGTGCTTTTGATAGAAGAAGCGCATGATGGGCCTATACCTAGGCGTATTTTCCTGGTTTAAGTAAGCCGTCTCGGTTATTTCTTTTACTAGTTTATCGGTTATCTCCATAAAGCACCCCTTTGACGCCGTTATTGTATCATCTTTTGGTAGAAATTGAAAGATAATTCGACTATTTAATCGTCGTAATCGAAATCTTCTTTATAGTACTCGTCCTCTTCGGTGTATTCATCTTCTGGATACGATGGGTCTGTGTCGAAATCCCACGGCATATACTCACCCTCTCGAACGAGCTCTTTTTCGTTTTCTTCGAGTCCATATTCGTCCATTTCTTCTTCTAGTTCTTCATCCTTCTTCTTCTCTTCTTTTTCTTTTTCTTCGTTGAGCATCATCAAAAAATGTAAAAGTCCCATAGTATACCTCCAAAATTAATTTAACTTAAATCTATTATACTATTTAAAAAGGGAAAAATCCAACTGTATGAACATCTACAAAAAGCGATTCAATACCTTCGAAAAAGAATCCTAAACGCTTATGGACATAGTAAAGATGTAATAATCTTATCTAATCACATAACGCAAGAGAGTAATATATATTTTGAATTAAAAGTTATTGTGCATAATCGTTATAAACTTTCTGAAATTACTTAAATTGGATTTTAATTTTAATCAAAATAGTATATAATATTATTTGTGTGAAGTTAATCTCATGAAACAGCTTAATTTGCATATGTTTGTAGGTAAAACTAGAGAATTTGAATTTGCAAATGATAATTTGGATATTTATGATATATTATTCACATTCCATGAACAAGATAATGATTTTAACATCGATTAGTGGCATTAAATAAAGTTCAAAAACTTGCAATAAAGTGTAATATGATAAGGTGTGCAGTATGAAAAAAATAAAATTAGATGATGTTATTGATGCTTTAGAGTTTGTGAATAGTGGTATGGACTGTAATGTCTATTACGATGATAAAACAAATAAATTTATTTATATCGGAGATTATTCAGACATGACTAGCGCGGAACGAGAAGATGTTTATGATAATTGTATCGAACTACCTACGAAATATTATATAGATGAATATAAGATGATGGAAGAATTTATAGATACAATAGAAGATGTAAATATTTATAATAATCTGGAAATAGCCATTTCTGGCAAAGGAGCCTTTCGAAGATTTAAAGACACATGTAATCGCCACGGAATAGAAAGTACTTGGTATAAATTTAGAGATGAAAAATATAAAGAGATAGCCATAGAATGGTGCAAAAAAAATAATATTAATTTTGAATAGAGGTGTTAAGAATGGATAAAGTATTATCTTTTAGAATTGGAATAGAGGGATTAGAAAATAAAATATGGAGAGAAATTGAAATACCCGATAGAAGAACAGTGGCAGATTTAGCATACACAATACTTGCGTCGTTTAACTCTCTTGCTTATCATTTATATGATATTACCTATAAGAAAAAAGTATATGACTGTTGGGTATGTATAGAAGATGACCATAGTTTTGTGCCACCAATCAATGCAGTTATTACTAAATTAAGTGATTTAAATTTAGAAGTAGATGATACTATGAAAATGGAATATGATACAGGCTCGCCGACATCATTTAATATTACTTATTTAGGTTCAAGAGAATTAAAAAATTACAGAGAGCAAGAATCGTATCCCATTGTTATAAATGGTGAAGGATTAGGAATGCTCGACGATATGTGTGATTTTGAATTAAAAGATATTGTTGATGATATTGATAAACTAGGAGTTTCTAAACATTATTTTACTCCAGGATATGAAACTAGTAGAAAATATGATTACAGAAAGTATAACATTAAAAAAGACAACAGAGAGTTAAAAGGGAAAATATTGGCAATTAAAAATGGTTACGAAGTTGGTGAATAGCATAGAAAAATTAATAGACTTGCTCAGAAATTAACTTTAAGGGGATTTTCAAAAACAAGTCTGAACATGCTTTGACTTTTCTCCAAGAACAATTAATAGAATGACTAACTGCATTTATCGAAT
>CAYYLF010000004.1:0-43620 GCA_964472425.1 uncultured Muribaculaceae bacterium
CTATTGCATTATCTCATCGTTTTTAGTATAGTTAATTTAGGAAACGTCTCGAATCGTTTGAGTGTTTGCCCTCTTGCCGTTTTTATTCATATGTTCACCACCTGTGATTTAAAAACGAAGGGAGGCTCGTCGTTATGATAAAGCAAAATGAAAAGCCATCTATGAAAACCATAATGATGTTTTTGTTCCTAATATTCGAACGCATACTATTCGATAGTTTGTTGCTCAAAATATTGGAACAAAAAAATACTCAATCGCAAGATTGAGTGAAAAACCTTAGGTAAACACTCAACAAGCCAAATTCGAGCGTTTCCTTTTTTATTTTATGAAGTTTCCTTCATCTACATACATTGTAGCATATTTAATCGCGCTTTTCAATGGCGGATTTTCGAGCAATTCGATGAAAAGTTGGTATTCTTGGGTGAAACCGAACTAATTTACGATATTTTTGGCTCGCACTTGAAGTTCGTCGTCCAAATCGTATATGATGATTTCTCCAGTCGCGATTTCTAGTTTAGGGATTTCTTCGTCAGGGATGTTTTCTAAGTATTTGACGAGTGCGCGAAGTGAGTTTCCGTGAGCGACTATGAGGACGTTTTCTCCGACACGGAGGAATGTACTTATTTCATTTTCAAAGTAGTCTACCACTCTTTCGTAGGTGTCTTTTAAACTTTCGGATAAAGGGAGTTCAAATTTTAAAATATCGGCATATTTAGGGTCATTCCCAGGGAAACGCTCATCCGTGACGGTGAGTTCTGGCGGTTTTGTGTCGTAACTTCTTCTCCATTTGGCAACTTGGTCTTCACCGTATTTTTGAGCAGTTTCTTCTTTATTCAAACCTTGAAGGGCTCCATAATGTCTTTCGTTTAGTTTATAAGATGTACGAGTCTTGATGTTGGTGCCCAGTTCTTTTTTTACGAGTTCTAAAGTATCAATGGCTCTTTTCAGAACCGATGTGTAAGCTATGCCGAAGTCGATATTTAGTGTTTTCAGTTTTTGCCCAACCATGCGGGCTTCTTCTACGCCATTAGAAGAAAGCGGAATGTCCGTCCATCCTGTGAATTTGTTTTCTTTGTTCCACTCCGATTCCCCGTGCCTAACCAAAACTAGTTTCATCAAAAAAGACCCTCTTTCATTCTATACTATACGTCAATTATAGCAAGAAAGCGGGTCAAAGTCACGAATAACTATCGGAAGTTTACAACTGCCCTACTCGTCGCCGTTTTTGTTTTTGAATTGAATCACGATAGGCGTGCCTTCGAGTTCGAAGTTGTCTCGAAGGGTATTTTCTAGATATCGTTCATAACTGAAATGGACGAGGCCTTTGTTGTTTACATTAAAAGTAAATTTAGGTGGATTCGTACCAGATTGGTTGACGAAGTATATTTTGAGACGGCGGCCTTTGTAGCTAGGAGCTGGATGGAGAAGTTGGGCCTCCCCTATGACATCGTTTAGAGCACTCGTCATAATCGTACGACTGGCATTTTCGTAGGCCGAGATGATTTCCGGCATGAGAGTATGTATCCTCTTTTTTGTTTTGGCACTCAGGAAGACTACTTTGGCGTAGGTTGCAAATTGGAATTCGTAAGCGATTTTCGTCTTCCATTCTGCGATGGCCGAGTCTTGGTCAGGGACGAGGTCCCACTTGTTGACGGCAATTACGAGGCCTTTCCCGGCATCGATGGCGTACGAAGCTATGTGTTTGTCGTGCTCGATTACACCTTCTTTAGCATCTATGACGAGGACACAAACGTCCGATTCTTCGATAGCGCGAAGGGTTCTAATCAAACTGTATTTTTCGACCGCGTCTTCGATGCGGCCTTTCTTTCGAAGTCCGGCCGTGTCGACGATTATGTAAGGTTTCCCTTCGTAATTGAACTTGGTGTCTATCGAGTCGCGGGTCGTGCCAGCTATGTCGGAGACAATAGCACGTTCTTCGCATAAAATAGCGTTCGTAAGACTACTCTTGCCTGTATTCGGTCTTCCAATCAAGGAAAAACGAAGGATGTCGTCTTTCGGAAGGGTCGGATTTTCGTTCCAGTTTTCGGTTATCGCATCTAGAAGCTCAGTGATGCCGAGTTTGTGTTCGGCACTTACGGGGATGATGGTTTCGAACCCGAGTTCGTAGAAGGCATAGATGTTTTCCATTCTCTGCTTATTGTCGATTTTGTTGACGGCGAGGATGACTTTCTTATTCGTACGTTTGAGTTTGTTCGCAATCGTCCGGTCACTTTCCGTGAGGTCGGTGAGACCATCTAAGACGAAGACGACGACGTCCGATTCTTCGATGGCCATTTCTGCTTGAATGGCAATGCGTTCATTGAAAGGTTCGTCCGACAAATCTATTCCGCCCGTATCGATGAGGTGGAACGTTTTGTTTTTGTAGGTCATTTTCCCGTATATGCGGTCGCGAGTTATGCCCGGTTCGTCCATGATGATAGATTTTTTCTCGCCTATGAGGCGGTTGAAGAGCGAACTTTTGCCCGTGTTCGGTCTTCCGATTAGAGATACTGTGTTCATGTGCCACATCCCCTTTCTTTATGGGTATTCTATCACAAATGGTCAATAAAATCTACTATCCAAATGGAAAGTAAACAACATTTGGAGAGAGAAAAAAAAGAAGGCCGAATTTCTTGGTTCGATAATTCGGCTTCAAAACTATTCATCAAAGCCAATCGATTTAGAGGCTTTTAGAAGCATTTTGGGTGGTCTGCAATTCGATTTTTTTAATCGTTTCTTTAGCAATTTCGTCATCCTCGGGCGAATCGATGACGTTGCGTGGTTCGGCAATCGCAGATTTCATAAAAATTATACCGATTTCTTGCATCCATTTTTGGGCTCTCTTTTGAGTTACTAGTACTGGCTCGTTGGGGTTACTTTTTAAAGATAATGTCACCAATTCGAATAGAGCATGTCTCAATTCGAGGTCCAATTTGTGGGTAGTCAAAACGTATTCGAACTCCGATGAATCGTAAGAAGAATCATCTTTTATCTTGTCGTAGAAAGTTTCGAGGGTGAAAGGACCTCTTGCGTTTGGAATGCACATATTTCCGTAACCCCCAAAAATCGTGCCGTCGTCCTCGTAGACTTTCAATTGGTGACGACCGCGATTATATTCGGGGATGCACACCGTAAACGTGAGCGTACCAAGTCCCGTTTCGGAGTCACTTACGCCTCTATAACGGCCATGGAAGAAGCTCCTTTCTTTTTCGGTGAGTCGCGACATCAGCACGTGTTCTGTCATTACGGACGACATCATGTCGTCGACGAACACATATTCCCCATTTTTTTCGGTTAAATTTCTCGCCGGATATTTGAATTCGTACCAGGCGACGAGTTTATCTTGTAGTTTTTGCATCTCTTGTACGTTGAGACGCGGACAGTAGCCAGCCGCGACTTTTTGGTAAAGCCAGCTTAAGAGTTCGGCATTTTTATCTATGCGTGGGGTGGCATCGATTGTCGCAGGACTTATCGGTATGTTCTTTTGCATTTTTTATTTCTCCTTTGTGCCAATTATTATAACATATCGCACGATTGATGCAAAGAAAAAATCTAGATTATTCATCTAGATAACTGGCGATTATGTCGTATATTTCCTGTTTGCCTTTTTTATTGACGCTCGAAAAGTAGACGAGGTCGTCCCCCGCTTCGAGTTTTATGGTTTCTTCGATGAGTTTCATCTGTTTGTCGCGGAGTTTCATTTTGACTTTGTCGAATTTGGTCGCGACTATCGTGACAGGTATCTTGTAGTATTTGAGATAGTTGTACATCAAGATGTCGTCTTCGGTCGGTTTAAGACGGAAGTCGATGAGCAAGAATACTCTTCGCAACGTGTATCTCGTCTTCAAGTAGTCTTCTATCATGAGTCCAAACTTCTTTTGGGTCGGTTTGTCGACTTTGGCATATCCGTATCCTGGGACGTCGACCAAGTAGAACGTTTCGTTTATGTAGTAAAAGTTTAAAGTCTGGGTCTTGCCCGGTGTACTGCTCGTGTGGGCATAGTTTTTCTTGTTGATGATAGTGTTTATGAAACTAGATTTGCCGACGTTAGAGCGACCCACCAAAAGGAATTCCGGTTTTTCGCATTCCGGATATTGGCTCGTCCGGACGGCGATGTTCGTAAGTTCTGCCGATTCAATTTTCATATTATCCTTCACACCTCGTGAGAAAATTATATAAAAAAGTGAGCCGAAAGTCAAATTTATGACGTTTCATTTAAAGCAATTGGTCAATTGAGAGGTTTCATTTTTTGAGAATGTGCCGGTTTTTGGCCTGATAGACGTTCTTTAGATTTTTCGTATTCTCGCTCGGCATATGCGAAGTATTCGTCGATATCCGATAGCACGATTTCTTCTATTTCTGAAGCCGACATGGCAGCAAATTGACTAGGAGCAAGTAAGTCTTCTGGCGTCGCGTCGAAGCCTCTATGTAAGCATAGTTTGCGACCGTATTCTTGCAATTCGATGAGAACTTTACGAATGAAGTAGCGGTCTGTATGGTGGCTTAAAATCGAAATTAAATTGCCCAACTCTAGCGGTGTGAGAGGTCCTTTTATGACATTACACAGTTCGAATTCGAATGGAACTCCATCGAAGTCGCATTTTACTTGCAATACATCGACCTTTTTATATACATCTATGCGGTTAAAGTATTTGAAAGAAGGACAGGTTTCCTCGCCCTGTTCGATTATGTGTATCAAGTGTTTTTTAGAGGAATTTTCGGGATGTCTACTTTTACTCATGTCGCGGATATACCCGAAGAGATGAGAATGTTCGTCTACTCTATCTATCATGTAGTAGAGAGTTTTCGTTTCGGGAACATTTATTCTTTGCCATGTGACGCGATTCGTCATCGAAAGGGACGTTTCCTCTCTCAATCCTCCTCGCGCTCGACATGCACTCGAGGCAATCGCCTTTTTATATAATGGCAGGCGTTTGCCGATGGCGTCGTAGTTAGGTTCTCTTACTTCTAGACTTATGGCAAATGAAGCTTTATCGATAGATGAGTCTTCGGATTCATTATGACACTTTTCGAAGATGAGTGCACGGTCGCCGTGAGTGAAGATGAGTTCACCCGTAACAGGTAGGAGTCTCGTTTTTTCTTCTTTTGAGACTCTGTATAGATTTTGGGTTCGAACTATTCCTTTGTTAGAGAATACTTCTAGGTAGAGGCCTCGTGATAGTCCGGATGGGATGAAGGTGGTGTGAGTCGTGTAGTCAGCGCGATATATCGTATCGGTCTTCTTATCGACGATAGAAATCGTCAAAGTCGCAGGATTTAGGCTTCTCACATAGTAGTCTTCGAGTCTAGTGGTATCTATCGGAATGGCAAAATGAGCGGCCAAGCGACCGAGAGGTTTTTGGCTCGACAAATCGCTTCGATATTCGACGAAAGACTCCCATATTTCCTTTTTTAGGCTATCGAGAAAGGGATTGGCTTCTCCAGGTTCCGTAGTTAGTATTTTTTCTTTTTTCATAATCGATGTCTCCTTTTATCTATACTTTAGCATATAGAGTCGTTTTAATCAAATACAATCGAATTGATGGATATCGAGTGCAAAAATGAAATAAAGATAATTTTTTGTAAATAGAATGTCAAGGGTTTCGAATATAATATATAAGTATGGAAAAAATGGGCGTTTTCTAGTATAATGTTGTAAGGTGATTGAATTGAATTATCCCTTCGCACAAAAAGAATATCAGAAGAACGTCGTCGATTATAGAAATCGAGGAATGGACTTAGAGGGACTCATAAATCAGGCCAACGAGTATTACCTGTCGGAGGACAGAGCGGTAATCTATAAAAAGCCTACTCCGATTGGCATCTTGCACGTCGATTATAAACGGAATCGCATCACGGATGCCTATTTCCAAGATAAGTCGGGCTTCGACTATATTGGCATCTATCGCGGGAAACATATCGATTTCGAGGCTAAGGAGTCGATGTCCAAGACGTCGTTTCCCCTCAAAAACATACACGAACATCAAATACGGTATTTGAGGAGAGTTTTGAAACACGGGGCGGTCAGTTTTCTGATAGTGTGCATACGGGGTGAATTTTATCTTCTCAAGGGTGAGGACTTAATCGAATTCGTCGATGAGCAAGATAGGAAGAGCATCCCTTACGAGTATTTTAAAACTCGTTGCTTCCGGATAGAGGAAAAGTTGAGGCCGACACTCGATTATTTGAAAGTTGTCGACCAAGTGTATTTTAAAGGAGAATGAATATGGCCAACAGTACTAAAAAAACTAAGACGAAAGTCGATGTGAAAAAAGAAAAGGACACAAAATTTGCGAACATCACTCAAAATCTCAAAGGTAAGAAGAAAAAGGATACTGCCATCGTGACGAACGAGGTGAAAGGCAAGGAAAAGAAGCCGAAGAAACCGAAAAAGAAAAGGCTCATTTTTCTAATCACGTTCATGGTAATTCTCATCGCGGGAGCTTTGGCTTGCCTGTCGTTTTGCATATACATAATCGCGACCGCGCCGGTGTTCGACCCAGCTAAGTTGTTGACTTCTTCTTCGACGAACGTGTACGACATCAACGGAGAGTTGATTGCCAAGCTCGGGACCGAGCGGCGAGAAAACGTGACGTACGACGAGTTGCCGGAGATAGTCATCGATGCGATAGTCGCGACGGAGGACTCGAAATTCTTCCAACATTCCGGAATAGATTTGTTGCGTTTCGGTAAGGCGGTCGTCGGACAGTTGCTCGGTCATTCGGATGCAGGTGGTGGTTCGACTTTGACGATGCAGCTCGCCAAGTTGAATTATAGCAATAGCGAATCGAGCGGTATAGAGGGCATCATCCGTAAATTCAAGGATATCTACATGGCTCTTTTCAAAATAGAGAAGAATTATTCTAAACAAGAAATTTTGGAGTTTTACGTAAATCGCGCTTATTTCGGGACGGGTGCATACGGCATTCAGCAAGCGGCCGAGACTTATTTCGGCAAAACGGTCGGAGAGTTGAATTTGGCCGAAGCAGCTACTTTGGCAGGATTGTTCCAGGCTCCGAACTACTATCAAGCTTATTCCAATACGGAAGGAGCCGAAATGCGTCGCAACCAGGTGCTCGGACTCATGTATAGACACGGTTACATAACATGGGAAGAAGCCGAAACGGCCATCGCCATGCCTTTGGCCGACATGTTATCGGGATACGATTATACTTATTCGGAGCATCAGGGATTCATCGATACGATGTGGTACGACGTCAAAGAGAAGACGGGTTACTACCCTACCGACGTTTCGATGAACATATATACGACTTTGGATCCGGCGAGACAAGAGGCCGTGAATGGCGTCATGAACGGGACTACTTACAGATGGAAAAGCGACGATACGAAGGCCGGAATCGTGGTTACAGATGTACACACGGGCGCAGTCGTGGCCGTCGGTGCTCGAAGAGACAGCAAAGCTTTAGCTTGGAACTATGCGACTCAGAACAAGAGACATCCCGGTTCTATCGCCAAACCGATTTTCGACTACGGACCCGCCATAGAATACGCCGGATGGGGGACGGGAACTTTCGTCATGGACGATTTCTACACCTACTCTAACGGTCAGTCAATCAACAACGTCGACGGCGGATATTACGGTATAATGACGGCCAAGACGGCTCTAGGAAACAGTAGAAATATTCCAGCTTTGCAGGCCTTTCAAGCGACGACTCAGCAACAGAAGTACGATTTCGTGACGGGGCTCGGTATAACTCCCGAATTGCACGATCAGCAGATTTTGGAAAGTGCGTCGATAGGTGCGTTCGAAGGAACCAATCCGATGGAAATGTCCGCGGCTTACGGAGCTTTCGCTCGAGGCGGTTATTACATCGAACCATACACTTTTACTAAGATAGAATATACAGATACAGATAACGAAACTTACGTTCACACGCCTACGCGGACGAAAGTCATGAGTGAAGAGACGGCATGGATGATAAATTACATGCTCACGTATGCTTGTTCTGCCGGCTTGACTGGCGGATGTGCCGGAGTTCCAAGCTCCAACATCGCAAGTAAAACGGGTACATCGAGTGAAGATTACAGTGTCATCAACATGTACCGCTTGCCGAATAATACGATTAGGGATTCATGGCAAGTTATCTATTCACCAGACTATTCGTTGGCTCTTTGGTACGGGTACGACCAAAATACTAATAAGCATTATATGACCGACGTCGAAGGTTGGACTTCGAGAGCCATCATAGGTAACGTGTTGACTCCTAAAATTTTCAAACGAAATGCGACTTGGTCGAGACCAAGCGGCGTTACGGCGGCGACAGTAGAATTTGGAACCAATATGCTCGCGAGCGAGTTTACTCCAGCCAATTTGAGAGTAACAGAATATTATACTAAAGGAACCGAACCGACGGAAGTTTCGTTCAGATATGCTCAGTTGTCGAACGTTTCCAATTTGACTTATACGACGGTCGGAAATCAAATTCAACTTTCATGGAATGGCATATCGACACCGAAGGCTATCGACGAGGGATATTTAGAGAGTTACTTCAATGAAAATTATAAACGTTGGGCTGAGAAAAATCTCAAGTTGAGACTCGCCTACAACGAATCTAGCATAGGAACAGTAACATACGATGTGTACGTCAAAAATGACGATGGATCTCTCACGTTCGTAGGATCTACTCCTTCGACGACGTTCAATACCTCGATTACAAATGCGACTAGTGCCACTTTCGTGGTCAAGAGCGCTTATACGATATTTAAAGATAACGCAAGTTCGGGTGTGGAGATAAACGTCCGCGTCAGTCCCGGCTTCGTTCCTTCGACGCCCGACACCCCAGGTGACGGTGGAGATGAAACGGATGACGATAAGCAAGACCAGCCGACCGACGGCGACAATTCTACTACAGAAAACGACAATTAGAAAAAGTCTCGAAGTCAATTTCGAGGCTTTTTGCATTCGACATTTTTGAACGGGCAATCGTCACAAAGCGGTTTGAGTGCCTTACAACGGTGGCGTCCAAAGAGGACGAGTTGGACGTGAACTTCTCGCCAGTCTTTTCTATCGAAGTAGTCGCAGAGTTTGTGTTCGATAGTGAGAACGTCGTCGTTCTGGTCGGCGAGACCCAGTCTTTTACTTACGCGCGTCACGTGGGTATCGACGGCCAGCGATGGCTCTTTAAAGATTTCGGCAAAAACGACATTACAAGTTTTGTGCCCTACTCCTGGCAGACTCTCGACGTAAGTGCGGTCATGGGGAACGTGTCCGTCGCAGTTTTCCAGAAGTGACGTGGCAATTTTCTTTATGTATTCGGATTTGCGGCGGCCGAGACCGACCGGAGCAATTATTTTTTCTATCACGGACGAATCGAGTTCGGCAAGGTCGCGAAGGGAGTAAGCGAACAGTTCCTTTGTGACCATGTTGACGCGTTCGTCGGTAGTCTGAGCAGATAGCATGACGGCCAAAAGAAGTTCATAGTCTTTCGTGTAATTGAGCGGACAAGCAGGATGAGGAAACAGGATATCCAGTTCTCGTTTAATTCGGTTCTCAGTCTTCATCATCTAACCAATTGAAATCGAAATCCAAGAGATTTTGATTTTTCCTTTCGCGCGGTTGCCTTCTCTGTTTCAGATAAAGATTCACTTCTTTGGCACTTTTGATGCCCTTTTTAGACCATTCGGTGAGAATGGCATCGATGTATCTCATCGTGAAGCTTCCATTGTAGACGGCTTCGTTTATGGCACTAGTAATCAGTTCTTCGCTGTCTCCTCGATCTAACCACTTGTTGATGAGGTCGAATTCGATGGGAGACAAAGGTCGTGCCAGTTGGCGCTCGAACAAAGTAAAGATGCCTTCGTCACTCTTCTTTTTTTCGGATTCGCCGATATCCATCGCGATAGATTCGTAAAAGGGAGTCAAGTCTATTATCTCTTCGACTTTGCCGTCTCTATTCTTCTCCATGCATATCTTGATGAGATTCGCAGTAGAGATGCCTTCGAAAGCTTTCATAATCGCAAGTTCTTCCATTCCGAATTTGGTCTTTATTTCGTCGATGTCCAAAATGGGGTGACTAGGATTGCCGGCAAAATAGATGATTAGAAGGGCTTCATCGAGGGTCAAATCGTTTTTCTTAATCGTCCTAAGGATGTCTTCCCCTATGACGAAGTTTTGTTTTTGGTATAATCTAACAATCGTATCGCCCATCTTTAATCACTTCCAATTCTTGCGTATATAGTTCGATAGTTCACTATCACTATTAGGTAGATTACCACTTATGACTTGTCTTAGCAAGTCTTTTTTGATTTCTTTTATGATAGGGCCCGATTTGATTCCGAGAATACTCATGATATCCGACCCATCGAGTGCCAAATCGCAGTCGCGATGGACGGGCATCGTTTCGTACAGTTCGAGAATTGCATTGTGGTCGTATTCGAGTATTTCGCCGGCGACGAGATTGTCGTATATGTCATACAGGTATAGAGTCTCACGGTCGACGTGTCCTTTTTCTAAAATACTTTCGATATTGGACATCCTCGTCTTTTCGAGTTTACTGAAAGGATATTTTGGACATTTCAGTTGGGCCCAACAGCCGAGCAAATCTTTCGTACTATGGTAAGAAAGAGGCACTTCGATTTCTAAAGCTTCGAGTAGACCTGAGGACTTCAAATAGGCTAGCCCGCGTTCAGAATTCTTGGCGAGCAAGATTTTGTCCATTTCGCTCTTTTTGCGAGCAAAAGATATCTGGCTCAAAAGTTCTTTGTTGGCGAGGATGAACTCTAGTGCTTTTTTTTCGATTGCGAAATCGTAGACTATACTAAGTCTCATAGCTCGGAGAATGCGCAACGGGTCTTCTTTGAATTTGGTCTCTACATCCCCTATTACCCGAATTAGACGTTTTTTCAAATCGACATGTCCATTTAGTGGATCGTAAATGTTTCCTTTACTGTCTAGGCAAATCGCATTCATCGTGAAGTCGCGTCGTGTTAGGTCTTCGTCGATGGATTCGATGTACTCGATAGACGGATGCCGACATTCGTAAGAAGTCTCCCTACGATAAGTCGTAATATCGATAGTATATTTGGAATCTCGAATACTCACACAGCCTAAGGATTCTGTCGCGTCGAGGTCGAATATGGAAACGATGTCTTTAGGATGAGCCGAGGTAGCTATGTCGACATCCGTGGAGGAAATGCCAGAAAGATAATCTCTCACATAGCCGCCAACAATGTAACAGGAAAAGCCGTGGCTCTCGATTTTTTGTAAGTATTCAAGTGGTTCCATTATCATCCATCATTTCTTTAATCGTGCATATCTATTATAGCATTTAAACTCATTCGAAACAAGCAAATTAGACACAATAATTGCCAGTAAAGTATCTCACTATCGAAGAGCCGATGGCGCGGCCAACTTCGAAGAAGGTCGAAAACATTTTGGTGACGGCGTTTAGGAAGGTTCCTGTAAGCAGAGATGCCCCTCCGGACACTTTCACCAGTTCTTCGCTAGTCATATATTTCATGTCACATACTCCTTTCTAATTGTTGCACTTCGACGGATTCGTCACTCCGTCGAAGACCCCTGCGATGAGGGTTATGAGACCGCCCAGGACGAGGAACAGTATAGTTCCAAAACCGGCCTTGGTGCCTCCTTTGATATTCAAAAGTTCATTTGTTTCTAATTTCATATTTTCCATCCTTTCTAAATTTTATAATCCGTTCGAATAAATGTTCTTTTTGACGATGTGTGATGTATATTACGGTGAGATTTTCGTCTCGAAGTATGTTTTTTAAGATCTCATCTTCCATCTCTTCCGAAATGGAAGATAGAGTCTCATCTATAATCAAAACTGAAGGTCTTTCGTAAAGAGCGCGAGCAAGTATGACGCGGGCGCGTTCTCCTCCCGAGAGATTGGATGCACCTTCTTGGATGATTGCATCGACATTTCCCGGCTTGGTCGCGAGCATATTTCGTAAATTGGCGACATCTAAAACTCTATCGAGCAACTCGGATGAATTGCGGCCGGCCGTAATATTTTCTCTAATCGTGCCCGAGAAGAGAGTTTCTTCTTGGCCGATGTAAAGAATGTGGCGGCGAAGCGAGGACGGTTCAATCGAGGCAATGTCGAGACCATTTATCGATATGTATCCGTCATAATTTTGGAGGCGGCCACATAGACATTTGACGAGGGTACTCTTCCCTATTCCGCTCGGACCGGATACGAGTATCTTGTCGCCGCGATGAATCGTCATGTCGAAATGACTTAAGTTCTCGTGAATGCGGTCGTAGGAGTACGACAAATCTTCGATTTTTAGATTATCGAATCGACGAGAAATCTTCATGTTCGTGTGGGTCTCGTGTTCGATATCTAGAAATTCGGAGATGCTTCTCGTGATTGCTTTCCCTTTCGAAAGATGGTAATAGGTCGACTCTAAACTTTGTAGAGATGACGTGACGAGTCCAAAGAGGGATTGCATAGTCACGAGGTCGTAAAATGTAAAGTCGTTTCCCAAATGCAGGAAGGCGGCGAAGTTCAAAATGAGCTGTCCTGCTGAGAAAATGAACGATTTAAATTCCGAAGAGAAGTTCACATAGTCGGCTAGTTTTCGGCGGTTATGGGCATATTTAGTAAACGCCGTGTCGAGTTTGGCTATCGCGTACTCTTCCCTATTCAGATTCTTGATGCTTTCTATTCCAGCTGCGTATTCGATTAGGGTCCCCGTGTATTCTTCATAATCGCGAATGTTAGCTTTATTTTTGCGATAAGTTTTGCGGTCTAGCACAATCGAGATGGGAACAGAAATGATGGCGAGCAACATATAAATAAACGTCATATTTTTAGATATGGTACACATCGCTAACCCAGCAATAATCAACAAGAGAACGTCGAGCGAATTCGTTATTACTATGCGCATGGAGAGGTCCTTGATGAACGTCGCATCTTCTATCTTGCGAACGATTTCTCCCGTTTTCTTGCGGCTTAAGAAGCGCAATGGCAAGGAGAAAATGTGGGATGTGATGTGAGATGTCAATTCGCCATCGATTCTTTCGATCAGTTTGTCTGTAAGCCACGATTTGACGGCTAGAGTTATCGAAACTACGATTTGGGTCATGACGAAAACGAGCGTGAGTCCGAGCGGGTCGTCGACGGCAGATAGAAGTTTGAAATGAAAGCTCGTGAGAACACATAGCATAGTGGACAAAAGACATAGAACGAGGATAGTTGCAAATAATAGTTTATGGGATGATACTATGTCCATAAGTGTCTTTATAATGTGGTGAGATGGTGCGTATTTGGGAATCTCTCCGTCCGGAAACAGAAAGATAGCTTTCTCATCGTACATCTTTTCGAAACAATCTTTTCGATATCTTTTCTCGCCGAATTCGGGGTCCATCGTGAGCACGTAGTCTTCACCTATTTCGTAGATGACGAGAAAATGTTCGAGACCGTCTCTTACGACATGCGCTATGACTGGCAAATCGATGGGGTGAATATCTGCAAGAGCGATTTTTTCACCGTGAGAATTGAATCCGTATTTCTTCAAAGTTTCGACTATTTCGTAGGCGTTCGTGCCGGTCGCGGTCGTATTCGTATCATCCTGGACGGTTTCGAGGGGAACATAACCGCCATAATAGGAAATGACACTTTGAATACAGGCCGAACCGCACGAGTACGAATCGTCTTGTAAATATACAATTTTTCTTTTCACATCGTTTTTCCTTTCTAGAGTGTCGAGTCTTCCTTTAGAGGCACTTCATTATAAAGTACGACTATCGTGTAAGGCTTTTCTACCCGGCTAATGTGTTCGATTCTCATGAGGGTATGAACCGAACGGGTGATTAGAATAATCTGTATAGGAAGTAACCTATGATTTTGATGATAACAAAAAATCTCATTTTTGCTTCACCTCCTTTCTTGCCCCTCTACTTACATTTTACCGGGTTTTTTCAATTTTTCTCATTTAAAACGGGGCAAATGTCAAAAAAACCAAACATTAGTTTGGCTAAATCACGTCCCGGAGTGTCCGAGTAAAGTCTATTAAGCAGGCTAGAACCCCTGTAATCAAAAGAAATACGACACTCGAAGGTTCGGAAGTAAAAATCAAAAATTCAAAAATGGCATTTAT
Organism: uncultured Muribaculaceae bacterium; assembly: GCA_964472425.1. GTDB lineage: Bacteria > Bacillota_I > Bacilli_A > RF39 > UBA660 > RUG11867. The sequence continues at coordinate 14,086 of CAYYLF010000004.1, forward strand.
GACATATATGTTGAGGATATTAAGACCGCCAAACCATAGAGGATTTATTTGCCAGGATAGTCGTCGGTCTATCGTATTTAGAAAGAGTTTGACAATAATTGACCATAAGACTCCTAGAATGAAAAGATACAAAAGGTGACCTGTAGGGCTTGCGAGACTTATCAAGGAGAACAACAGATAAAAAATGGAATAGAAGCCTTCGAGAGATTTTTGTTTGGGTTCTAAAAATCTTCGGAGGTAATAGCCCAATACGCCATAGAGAAATATCTTGAGAAGAAGAACGACTTCGTTCATGCGTTTCACCTCGGTAATCGTATGCTCGAATGGTTAAAATTATACAAAAGTTCGTAAACTGCCGTTTTAGTTGCCAAAACTTGCCAGAAATATGGTAAGATTATCGTGGAGGTTCGAAATGATAACATTAGAATTGAATTTAAAAGGCAAAAACGAGAAAGTGGAGATAAAGGACGAGATTTTGTTCAACGCTTTGCTTAGTCAAAACGAAAACTTGGTCAAACGACTCATCAGGGGTGCAAAGGGCGATTACGAGATAGATGAAGAGTATTTCGACGTGGTGAGCGAATACGTCGACGTGGATGAGTCTGGCGTCACTCTATACGGTGGATACATAGCTAGGACTGGGAAGGATGCTTTTGCAGTTTTGTATCTCGAGGATGCCGAAGTGGACGACGATTACATAGTGACGCTCATCGAAGAATACGTTCGCACCTCGAAGGACGACATCGCAAAAGAAATCGACATCAACAAAATCGAGGTCGATAAGAGTTTATTTCTCAAAGTGACGAAGTGATTTTTGGAATATTTTCACCCCACTCATCTATAATGTTAATAGATGGGAATGATGAAAAATGTTTTCAAAGAGAAATTTGTGGTTTATGACCTTGTTCAGTATCATATTAGTGATGGCAGTATACTATATCTCTATTCCGGGAGGAGACGATGCTGGGCTCGTGTCGAAGGAGGTTCCAACTGGCGAGGCAGCTTCTATAGAAGTAGATGCGTCCGGGATTATCGATTCTTTAAGGGTGAATAGAGACGAACTCCTTGAAAACGAAGTGAACGGCATCAAAGAGATTTTGACCGACGTCTCTAGTTCGGGCGAAGAGAAATCGGACGCGTACGAAGCTTTGAAAGAATTGAATTCGAACAAAGGCAAAGAAGAAGCTTTGGAGGCCAAAATCAAGAAAAATTTCAATTACGAGAATTTCGTCAAAATCGATGGAACGAACGTCAAGGTAGTCGTCGATACGAAGAGCCATTCTTACGAACTCGCGAACAAGATAATGAAATCTGTTCAAGAGGAATTCGATAAAAAGGTCTACATCACGGTCAACTTCGGAACGAAGTAGCAATTTCTATTCTTTTTCATAGACTACTAATGAAGAGGATGTGTAGTCAAAATGAAGAAAAATATACTTACCGCGAGGGAGCAGGAAGTCTTCGACCTTTTAGTCCTTAATAAATCTACGAAGGAAATCGCATCGTTTTTAGGTATAAGCGAGAAGACGGTGCGTAACCATATATCCAACACAATTCAGAAGTTGGGCGTGAAAGGGAGAACACAGGCCGTAATCGAACTCGCCAAGTTAGGACTCATAAATTTTTAAAAGTCAATACGACTTTTTTTCTTGGTTTTAGAATAGTATTATTTAGGGTGTATGTTATTTATGTTGAAAAAAAGTTCGATAAGAAAAATATGTCTCGCGGCTTTCTGTCTGCTCATTTTGTTCATTTTGTATTTGTTCCCCAAGAAGACAGACCAAAACTTGAGCATACCCGAGACTAGTTATACGGTTACGAATGCGAAAGATACGATTTTTGTACTCGATAAGAACGATTACGTGTCTCGCGTGGGAATGGCTATAAAAGCCGAAGGAGCGCACGAGAAGGGGCTTGCAATAATCGAGTATCTGACTATCGGAAGTGACAATTCTAGCCTCATTCCGAACGGATTCAAGCCCATCATACCACGAGGGACGAAGGTTCTCTCTTCTTCATTGGACGACGGAAATTTCAAGGTCGATTTCAGCAAAGAATTCTTGGAAGTGAGCGAACGCGACGAGACGAAGTTAATCGAAGCGTTGGTGTACAGCCTCACGAGTGTCGATGGAATAAAGAGCGTGACCGTGCTCATCGAGGGCGAAATCTTGAACAAACTCCCCCACTCCAACGAGTTTTTGAACAATCCTTTGGACCGGTCTATCGGCATCAACAAGTCATACGACGTCGATTCTATCAAAGGTACGACAAAGACGACGATGTATTATCTTTCGAAGTACGACGGTTATTATTATTACGTTCCCGTGACAAAGGTGTCGAACGATTCTAAAGAAAAAATCGAGGTAATAATCAAAGAGCTTTCTAGCAATCCAGTTTACGAGACGAGTTTGATGAGTTATCTTTCGAGCGAGGCTACTTTACAGAATTATCAAATTATGGATAAAGAGATAAACATGGATTTCAACAATGCCATTTTGTCCGACGTGACCAAGAACGACATTTTGGAGGAAGTCACATATGCGATCAATCTTTCTATAAAAGACAATTACGACATCGATACGGTTTCTTATACGGTCGACCGCGAGGAAATTGCAAAATTCGACCTAAAAAGCCTTGAATAATTGGGCTTTTTATTATATAATGATTTTGCAGTTCGAGTTATGTTCGCGTAGCTCAGTTGGATAGAGCATGCGCCTTCTAAGCGCAGGGTCGAGGGTTCGAATCCCCCCGCGAACACCACTTAAGAGACAAACTAGCTATCAGCTAGTATTTTTTTTTAATCAAAAAAAGAGATTAATGGAATCTCTTTTCGGGCCGATTACAGAGAACTTTGTCGGAACTTTGATGCCAGTTTTGGAAAATGTCGCCGTTCGGAGCGATGGAAAGGTCGAAAGTTCTCTTGGATGCACGTGGCCATTCACGTTCTAGTTCTTCTTTGGTAATGTACTTTTTGAACGAGATAGTCTTTAAGTTATTGCTAGATTTAACTATTATCAATTTATAATCGCCCGTCGAATAGATGGGAAGTTCGCTTACGAAGTAACCTTGTTCGCGAAGATGGGCAATCACTTCGTCGAACACCATATCGTCTATCTGATGGATTCGGCTTTTTTTGTCGGCGAAGTCATCTAAGTCTTCGTGTAACGATTGGAAGAGAACTGAATTTAGACGGAGGTAGTCAGCAAGTTCGATGTAGCGTTCCAACGCTTCTACTGAACCCAAACCCTCTTCAAAACAAGTTGCGACGAGAGTAAGGTAATTAGAATAATAGCTAGACCCGACAAACTCTTTTATCTCTTCAGCAGAAGGAGTATTTACGCTGAAAAAGATGTCGTTGTCCGCGTCTTCGAGGGCATGTCTACTAAGATTTATCTTATATCCGTCGTTTATCAGTTCGGAAATGTAGTCTATTCCGGCCGAGCCATTTGTAGAGATAAAGTAATTGACGCGATAGTTTTGGCGGTTTTTCCGTATTTCGCTTAGGTATTGTCGAGTCGGTGGCAAGGTCGGCTCCCCTCCTCCAATTACGACATTGTTCAAGTACGGCTCGATAGTCCGAAAACTCGTCATGACCGCGTCGTAATCGAAATGACTCTCGGGCAGCAAATGATTTCGACAAAAAGAACACTTTGCATTGCACTTTCGACCAAGCTCGAGATATAGATTCGTTTGGCGAGTAAAGCACGTCCTCCCTACTCTAGAAGATGATTTAGTTTGCCAAGAAGATGGAGTCATTCCTTCGATTACGATATGCGGGATGGAAGTGTAACTTTTACTTTTGGTACTTTCGTCATGAATTGCGAAGTCAAACAGTTTATCGGAAGGTAGAATCAATTCGTCGATATGGCAGTTGCGAAATTCAAATTGTTCGAGCAATTTTGCAGGAATCGAAGATAAATCTAAACGAGCATAGTTTTGGTCTTTTACCAACCCTTGGAAGAGTCGAATTTTGACGCTAGGAGAAAAGCTGGGTCCATCTAAAAGGGTGTAAAGTCGACATAGCGCTCCTTCTCTTTTGTGGTCTTCTTTTAAAGATTCGGCTATCAAAGAAAGGTAACCTTCAAGTTTATTGACGGGCAGAAAAGAATTCAAACTTGGAAGATATTTTCTTATTATCGTAAGTATTTCTAAAGATGAGAAAGGAATATGGGGATTGAGTATCAAGGCGGATATGTCTAAATGGTTGACATATTGTCGCACTTCGTTGGCCATTTCTTCCGAGAAAACGACATTTCTGAATTCGTCATCATCTTCGATGAACATTCTAGCGGAAAGATGCGTATCTTTAAATATGGATCCTGTCGCCGTAGTATTCATCAAAACTCTTATATACGATAAATCGCAACCTGTAAAATCGCAGTACTCGAGACAATACTTGCCAAATTCGTTTTCTCGCAATGATACGGGTTCGAAAATGATGTTCGTATTTTTGAAATTCGTATGAAAGAATTTGAACCCTTTCCAAGTTGACCAAGGCAAGTCTTTTAAATCCAAGCCATATAAATCACAGTAGGAAAGGTCTTTTTTCTTAAATTCTTCAGATTGAAGAAGCTCTTCGACTGTAGTAAAATGCTTTTTGTATTCCATAAAATCCTCTTCCTTTGTGGTATCTAGTATACAGAAAGTCAGTTTGGAATGCAAGAAAAAAAGTACCTCGTCAGCACACAGGTATCGTCGAAACTTTAGCTTTCCCAAATTCTTTCAAATATCGATTAAAATGTTTTTATTCTCGTTTTTTTGGTATAATGGATACGAAGGTGAAAAGGTTTATGGATAAATACAGTAAAGAATTTAAAGATAACATGTTTGTATTTAACGACTTGGAGAAAGACGTTTCATTGAAGGTCGAGCATTACGATGAAGAAGGCGTATTCGATGTGCTCTTTGTCGATGAACGATTTGACGTCGATTTTGTCGCTTATATCGTTCGCGAATTAAAGAAAACTGACGATATTCTCACTCTCTATTCGACTTACGATTCTCATCGGTTAGAATCGAAGTTGGACGAGTTAGGTATGAAAGTTTCGAATTATCAATATTGCGTCGAGGGCGACGTTTCTTCGGCGAAAGGTAAATACGAAATCGAAGATGCGTTGGATGATGTGGCTAAAGATTATTATTTGGGCAACATAAACGAATATGCTCGGAAGAACTATAGATATTTATACGGGCAAGAAATGGAAGATGAATATGGTAGCAAATGGTTTCGAGAAGACGAGCAAAGCTATCGAGTTTATAAGAAGAATGGCAAAATTGTCGGGGTCGTCGATTATCAAGTATTCGAAAAAAGCGAAGGTGGGCATCCGACTAACGAAGTATTCGATGTCGCCGATTCAGTTTGTATTAGGGCTCTTTTTGGCGAGGATGAGGATACTATGAAAGACATTTTGAGAGACTTATCTTCAGTTTACAACAAAAGAATAATCGTCAATGTCACTCATTCTGAAAAAATGCTCAAGGAAGCTTTAGTCAATTTAAATGGAAAATTTGCGTTTTGTCAATTTGTGAATAATCTTTTGGTGCAGTGTCGATAAATAACTATCTCTTTTTTGAGATTTTTTTGATTTGTCATTTTTTCTTTTTGACGATGAGCCAGGTTTGCATTCCCTTTTTGGTGACGTGAAAAGGCGCCAATTTTGTGATTTTGTCTATAAATAGCAAAGTCGCGTATTTGCTGTCTCGTTTGGCTTGCCAAAAACTTTCGTCGACACACAATCGATTTCCGTATTTGTGTTTGATTTCTTCCAAAGAAGTTTTAGTCAAATCTATGAATAGAATGTCTCTAATCGTCATGTACCCTACTACGTTTCCACTCGACTTTTTGAGGAATACGATGTCGCTTTTTCCGATATGCTCGAATGGCAAAATTCTATTTTTGCTAAAGCGAGATTCGATGGTTTTCTTGCCATCTAACATGAACGTCAAATACGGTTCCGTAAATACTCCAAGATGGATGGTACTTTGTTTTATGTTTTCCAATTCATTAGGTGATAATTGGGTTTTAATATTTTCGATTATTTCGTCGTACATTGCAATGCTCCTTTACAAGTTTAATTATAAGAAAAATTGGACTCGTTTGTGTGAGACATTAAATGAGACAGAAATGAGACATTAAATGAGACATTAAATGAACACGACAAATCCAATTTTTTTATGTATATCTCCATTATAGAGAATATCGAATGCCAGGTCAAGGTTCGCGGTTGACAAAAGGTCGAGATAAGTTCGCAGTCATTTTTTCGTAAGATTCGACCAAACAAAAAGATGACTTTCATCATCATTTTTTGAACAAGTTGAACAATCCTCCGCCGGAATTTCCTCCAGAGAAGATTCCCAGTTTCTCGAGGAAGCTATCCAAGACCATTTGTGAGTCTTTTCGTTCGTCGAGAGGTGGAATGTTGTAGAACATCTTGACTTTGGCCTCGTACTCGAATTCTTTGAGATCGCTCTGAGAGAGCAAACTCTTGTTGAGGACGATTTTCTTGTCCTTAATCTTCTCTAAAGCCATGCGGTCACGTCTCATCAAAGTGTTGAGTTTGATGGTGCTCGGTTCGAGTAAGTAGATGATGTCCGTGCAAGCGCTTTCCATGTCCATGCTGCTGTTGTTCAAATCGACGAGCACGATATCGAACTGGGCGAACTTGCTTCGCAAGTTCGAGACTTGGCCGGCACTCACGCTCATGAGCTCACTGTCGTTAAAGTAACTGAAGTCGTTGTTGTTTATCTCGACGGCCAGCACTTTGCGGCCTTTCAAGTTCTTTTTGAGCATGTAGATGAGAGTCGTCGCACCGGCGTCTTCGGTCAAGTCTTTGAATCCGATGACTTTGGTGTTGCCACCTAGGCCAGTGTTGTAGTTAGGTGTAGTTCCTACGCCATAACCTCCTCCACCGTACGGTTGGAAACCTTGGAAGGCCGGGTTTTGTCCTTGCATGACGCCTTGGTCCATTGGGTTACCCATGTTACCATAACTCTGTTGTATAGGTGGCTGCTGGTACTGAGTGTACGGCGCTTGATTTCCACCGAATCCGCCTTGTATGTTGTTTTGTTGCATGTTGGGAGCAAAAACTCCGAGTTTGGAGTCTTTTAAACTCTTCTCATCGTTCATCGCGAGGTCGTGGTATTGAGCTACATCTCTATAACCGTTTGGATTTTCCATCAGGTAGTTTACACCAGCCAAATCGCTCGTGAAATTGTAGATGCCGAGACTGATTATCTTAGAGAGATAAGAGTTGTTGATACGGGGGTCATCGCTCAAGAACAATATTATTTTGGACGCGTCCAACGAGGCACTCAGCCTTTGAATGGTCGCGATGTTAAACGAGTCTTTAATGGCTGTGATATCGAGTATCATGCGATTAAAGTAAAAGTTTGCGAACGTATCCACGATAGTCGCGACGTCGAACTCGCCATCGAGTCGTTTGATGACGTCGATGTCCAAATTCGACAATGCGTCTTTATATTTATTGGCAATTATGACGTTCATATCTCCAACCCTTTCTCTTCTTTTTTATTCTCTTTATCTGCAATCGTTTTCCGTGTAGATGTATTGGCTGTCTCCACTCACCTTTATGGATGGTATGAGGACGTTTACGACCGGCAAGTCGAAGGTGAAGAAGGTCGTCACACGATAGTAACAGCGGTCTCCCTCGATGTCGTCGTTGGCAGTTTCGACTTTTCTACTGTAGATGCAAGCATTGCAGTTGCCCGCTGGGGCTGTCGACCCCTCACCAAAGCACTCGATTCGTTGCCAATCGGTCGAATCTGCTCCGACCAAAATTTGCATGGGACATTCGCCGTAGGCGACGTACCCTTCCGAGGTCAAGTAGGTTTCCAATTTCTGTTGAATTCCCGACAAGCCGGAATTCTGTTCTAGCTCGCTCACCATGTGGCTCTTGATTTTAAAAGCCTTGGCATAGTTGACCGAAATAGCTATGTATCCCGTAAACAATATGATAAAAGTCAAACAAATGACAAATATCCACGTTGCTCCTATCGACTCTTTCATTTAGTCACTTCCCTCTCATCATATTATCTCATGCATTGGCAAAGTCATAGATGTAACGCGTGTCTCCTCCGACTTGGAAGGCAGGCAGCATGCCACTTATGACCGGTAGGTCGAACCGGAAGAAAGCGACGACACGGTAGTATGACCTTTGGGCACGTATGTCCTTGTCTTTTTGTTTGTCGGCAATTTTCCGGTAGATGCAGATGGAACATTGGTTGGCAGGAACTTCAGAAGTGTTTCCGATGCATTTGTCGAGTGCCCAATCCTCTTGGGTGCTTCCATCTGTCATATAAGGGTCACATACGCCGTAGGCGTTGTAACCCTGTTCTGTCAAGTACGTTTCCAATTTTTGCTCGAGATTATCGTTGTAACCTTCGTTTTCCTCTATCTCACTAACTATGTAGTTTTTGATTCGGAAAGCGCGGGCATAATTCAGGGTGATAGCCAAGTAGGCCACGAACAATATAATAAATACTAAGCATATACCGAATATCCACCCTGCTCCCATGGCGTCTCTCATTCTATCACTCCCGTCTTTTCAAGCTTCAATTTAACGTATGTCCATTATTGCGTGCATGTTTTACTAGCACTTTGTTGGTCTTCAGTTGCACCTGTGTAGTCACAAGTCCAAGTCTTCTTGCCGTTGACAGTCTCAGCCTTGCCACATTCGATTTTTGAACCATCTTTGTTGGTTACGTGGTAATCTGGTCCATTGCTGCACGCTTGAGTTAGAGCGATTTGGGCTCTAAGTGTAGGCAATAGGAAGACTGTAAATACCGCTAGAATAGCCGCGATGGCGACGATTGCGATAACTGTCGTACTGAGTTCACCTGTAGCTTCTTTCATATTTTTAAATTCCTCCTTTATTTTCTAACATTATTATAAGTTATTTTGTCAATTTTATCAATATTAAGCGACGTTTTCTTTACATCAACCGAAACTGAATGTCATCAATATCGAAATTATCATCAATATCATGACGCCTATTCCGGTACAGACGAGCATGGTCATCGTCTTAGATTCCATCTTCTCTAGACGGTTTTTGTACTTGGTTTCACGGGCTTTTTGTTGCAAGTTGGAAATCGTTCTCGAGAAGGTCATCAATTGTTCTTGTTTCCTCTCTTGACGTCCGAGTCCCAATCTGTAAAGTAGTCGCATCATTCTCATCGAATCGCGGACCGGGTAGTCGCGAGCGAATTGCATGTACGGTTCGATAGTCGAGTCACCGGCATTTAGCGAGTCGATGAGTCTTTGTAATCCTTCTTTGAAGATAGGCGGGGCCGTATCAATCGATTTACCTATGGCGACAGGGACGGTGTAGTGTTGTATCAAGATTTCTAGACCTTTTAGGTAGTACGGAAGTTGGACATCTATTTCGTGCATATGTCGTTTACGGTAGTTTTTGAGGTCGATGTACGGGAGTTTGAATACTACTCCGGCAATCAAGATGGCAAATATAATCGTCAAATAACTGATGTCCGCGACGAGCATGAAAAGCGAGAATGCCAAGGCGAGAAGTGCATTGCGAACTCTCTTGTTGTACATTTCGTTTATGTCGATTTCGGACCCGTAGCGGGCACGAACTAGAAAGTCGTAGTCCGATTCTTTCAGTTTAAGCAGTATATCTTGGTAGTCAGTCACAAATTTTCTGGTACTTACTATACCGGAGTATTCGCAGACTAGAAAGATGACTACTGCACATATCAATATCTCTATATACATATTACTCAGCTCCTATATCTTCGTTGTAGAACTTAGTTCCACTAAGTAGGAAGTACGAATTTATCCATATTACAGCGTGTAAGATGATTTGGATGTACCATTCGTTTATCATCTTGATGTAAGATGCTTGTCCCAAAAGGAACTGCATGAGCATGACCAAAAGGTAAAGAGCTAGTCCATAGAGTACGAATTTTTGGTAAAAGGCCGCTCTATCCATCTTGTCGCGGTAGACGCCTTCTACTAGCATATCGATATCTTGCATCATGTTCTCTAACGATTCGCCGGAGTCTTTGGCACCTTCGTTCGTAATTTGAAGGAACAGCTGGTGCATATTTTTGACCATGTAGTATGGATATTTGTCGCTCATGAACTTCAAGGCTTCGTCGATAGTACCGTTCGCATAAGACATGTCTATCATCGTCTTGACGTCTCCTAGAATCGGTTCCTCGAGAATGCCGGATTCGCGAACACCTTCTAGAGATTTGACGAAACTTTGAGAAGTGTTGAATTCCATTATGACGTTCGTACAGTAAATCTGTATTTCTTCGAAGATGTATTCGTTGTATATCCTCTTATAACGAAGGAAGTTTATGTATGGGACGAACGCGATGGCCGCGATGGCGTACACGATGGCCCATAGAAGCGAGTAAAAGTACAAGAAGGCGATAGCCGCGGCTACTCCTCCGAAGAGGGCAACTTGAACGATATATTGACGCATCGTGTAGTCTTGGCCGAGTTCTTTGGCCTTCTCTTTTACTACTTTGTAACTGTACGGTGCATATTTTTCGTAGACGGTGGCGGCCATATTCGTGAAATACTTGTAAGGAGCATTTCCCGGGTCTTTTCTATACATGAAGATGAATATTGCCGTGACGAGCATTATAATCAGTTCCATTTTATCATGCACCTCCTTGTTCTTCTTGGTTTATTCGGAAGGTGTCTTCCGGTAGGTAGACGCCTTGAATCGCGACGTAATCGAGTAGATGTTTGGTCGGATTGTTTAGTGATATGTGTCCGTCTATAGTTTTTCTATAGATGACGTTTTGTTTGGCTTCGTTGGTATCATCTTCTACGTAGAATTCGCACACTTCCAGAATTTCACGCTGGAAGCGGTTGTATTCTTTGCTAAAGTATCCTTTGACATAGATGGCCAATTGGACGTATCGATAGATAGTTCTCAAGAACTGTTCGACGTCCTGTGAGCCTTCCATCAAGGCGTACATACGCATAGGCACACTCGACGCTTTGTCGGAGTGAATCGTAGAAAGAATGTTGTGTCCTGACGATATAGAGTTACGAACGGCCATGACGGCCTCGGCACTACGAACCTCGGATAGTAGTATCCATTGTGGGTTCTGACGCATACATCCTTCGAGCAAGTCGGAATACGATGCGACGTTGTTGGTCTTCATCGCGACTATGTCTCGGTGTGGGAAGATTTTGTCCAAGTGCAACTCGAGGGTATCCTCGATGGTTATTATCTTTTCGTTCTCTTTGATGTGGCTGGCAAGGTATTTTACCAACTCGGTTTTACCTGAACCAGTTTCTCCACAGACGATTATGTTGCAGTGTCCTTCGACGCACTTCATGAGAAAGTCGTGCATCTGCAAGGTAACGTATCCTTCATCCAACAATTTCTTTTTATTCAATCTTATTTTAGCTGGGGTTTTACGTATAACACATGCTATACCGTTCGTGGCGATGGACTCGTGTATGAAGTTCATACGCAATTCACTAGATTCCGCGTCCAGTAGTGGATGAGCCATGTTGAAGGTCTTACCCATTACATTGGAACACTGGAAGGCTAGCTTCTCCATGAGAGCGTTGTTTATCTCGGGTCTTTCGACTTTGAAGATACCGCGAGATAGCGTCTTCAAATGGATTTGTCCATCGTTAGAATACGATACGTCGGTGATGTCATCATCATCTAGGAATTCTTGAAGGGGGCCAAAATCTAATTGAGAGAATATTGCCTCATTCATCCTAACACCCCTATTCGTTCATTGGCGGATTAGTCTGATTATCGTTATTGATGTCCCCGTTATTGTCATTATTGTCGTTGTTATCATTTCCACCAGTGATGTCGTCGGCAAGTCGGCACTCGGCAACTCCGGTTGTAGTTTCGACACATTCGTCTGGGATATCTGCTGTCTGTTCGATTATCAACTGTTCGAGCCATGCACTACTCTTCAAGGTCTCTCCAGCTTCTGCCGTGTAGTTCTTATTACGTGGAACTATGACGATTTGGATGCCTAGGAATTCGGCCTTCTTGAGCAGCAAGTAAAGGTCGTCTGGAACCGAGAACAATAGTTGTGATGGTGTTCTCTTCTCAATCGTAGTCTCGAAGACGTTTTGACCTTCGTCGTCTTTGACGGCTAAAACTTTGATACTTTGGATGAATTTACCATAGACTAGCAATCCTTGTTCATCTTCAGTTCTAACGTAGAGGTCGATGTAATCGCCTGGGAAAATCGAATTGGCATAAGTCGTATCGAAGGTGACACCCATGTTGTAGAGCGTGTGTCCATCTGGTATATCTTCGAAAGACGAGTTCGGCATCTCCTCTTCATTTAAGACCGCTATTTTGTAGAAGTAGCTAGATTCTGGAATCTCCGCCGCATAGCTAGCGTATTTCCCGACGACGTCGCTGCAGTCCGAATACATCGTCGTGTTGTTGACTTGGGATGTCAATACTTTGGTAGTAGTGACCATCTCGTTAGTTATTTGTGTTCTCGCAGGGATGGTTTGTGTCGCTTGGCAAACATACGTGGTCGTAACGGCGCTCTTTACTCTCCAGCTATAGAAGCCATAAAGAACGACTGTACATACGATGATTGCAATCAAGGTGACGGTGTTCTTATTACTAAGAAACCTTTTGATCATTGTTCCTATGTTACCCATAATTTATTCCTCCTTTAGTTAAATGTTGTTGGGTCTTGGGTTTCGTACATCTCTAGGATGGCATCGAGTTTGTTCGTGACGGCGAAGTCCGTACTCTTGTAATCTATAATAATCTGAGAAGACCTAGTCGATACTTCCACAGTAATCTTAGGGGGACTTTCGTAGCAATCGTAGAAGGCGATTGTTGAAGTCTTATTGATGGTGATGACGTCTGCGTATCGTCTTATAAAGTTTTCTTGGAATTTCTCGATGTTGATACGTAGGTCTCCATATTTTCTATAGTAAGCGTAATCCACGGATTCGAACATGGAAGCTTCGGATATTTCTTTTATCATGTGGTAGTTCTGTTCTGATGTAGTCGTCATGTCCGTGATGAGGACGACTATGGCAATCATGATGAGTCCTAGGACCATGAACCACCATGCCCACATACTCTCTTTCATTGCGTTTTACCCTCCAGTTGGTCTATTTCTATTTGCTTGTTGACGAATATTCGACGATTCTCGTCTAAATCTGCTTTGTCGTAACATTCGTCACCATTGCAGTTGTCATGATATCCTCCGACTACGTTTGTACAGTTTTCTCCGCTTCCCGTTAAACAATTTAGGAAGTTACTGTAGCAATGGTATCCTTGAGTAGTGCCGGAACCTCCGTTAGGTTGCCCTTCGTAATCGTAACATTTGAGGTCCCAATCGGAGTAACCACCAGCGCCAGCGCCTGCTCTAGTCAGCGATGCATTGTATTCTCTAATAGATTGCATGGTCGCAGGAGTCAAGGTATAGACGAATTTTTCTCGCTTTGGGTCTGTGCCGTCAGCATTGGTAAGTGTAGAATAACTGAGAGCATCTTCCTGGATGAGTCTCTTCACTTCGTCGGCTCTAAGTCCCGTCCAGTTGTAACCGAGTTGACGCTGTAAAGGGTTAATTTCGTACGTATCGACCACACGATAGAAGAAGTTGAATTTTTTGTTCGGACCATCGTCCGGAATGTAAATGTCGTTTATGACGTCGTAGTAACAGACGTATTCGTCGCCTTTGTCGGCGAGTGCTCCTTCTTTAGTACGTTTTTTGCCTTCACCATTGAATCGTTCTTGGAAGTCGTCGTCCGGATTGTTGCCCTTTTTGCTGGCTCTCAATTCGTCGACGATGTTGGTTATTTTGACATAATAATCGTATTTATCGGCTTTCGTATTGATGTTGACAGGAACAGCCTCGGGCTCGAGGTAGATTTCCGGTTTATCGGGGTCTTTAGAAGACATATTCCCTGGACCAAAGGCTTTTCCATCCGGAATAGTCGTGACAACTTGTGGTAAGTGGTATTCGAAATCGAGTTTTTCGTCTCTTCTTATGTAAGAGTTGTCGAAGAATTCCGAGTCGTAGGTTGAGGTACATGAAGTGCTCGAGTCTCCTGCACAGTTGACTATTTTGTGTGGTTCGGGATGGAATGTGCTTCCACCGCCCTCTTCGTATTTGTCGTCGATGGTCGCGCCTTTTTCCCATGTCTTTTTCTCTTCGTCTGGATCGACCGAACTAGGTTTGTCGAATGGATATTCGACTGGGAATACTTCTCCGTCGCGGTCTTCGTACCAGAACGATACATCCGGATTGAATCCATAAACGTATTTGTCCGTGTTATCACCCGTAACATTCGTAATTTGGTTAGCAGGTTTTATGTCTCCCCCACCGGCAACTATTTTAGTATCTTTGGTCTTTTCGGTCCAGTTGAAGCACCTATTGTAGGAATTAATCGTATCGCGATACGTGTTCAGCTTCTCGTTGTACTTATTCTTCGCTTGGATGACTTTTTGTTTGTATTCATCTTTATATTTTTGGAGTGTATTAGGATGGTCTGTGAAAGTCGGTGGTGTGAAAGTCGGCGCTGGACCACATTGAACCGTACTTGCGTTTGGCCCACTCTCGTATTGTTCTTCGGCTGGTAGTGTGACTTTACCATTAGGACCCGTTTGGGAATCGACCTTCCATTTTTTATTGGTTACGGTTCCTTCAATTCTCACCATCTGTGGAACTGTGGCTCCTGGTAAAGCACCAGGGCTCGTATCAGGGACTTGTATCGGTCCACATTCTCTCGAGTAGTTATCTGTATGGTCAAAAATCGGATTGGAAGGTGTTCCTATTTTCAAAACCGTATTTTCATATAAATATAGATAGTCTTGATATTCGTTGTAGAGGTCTTTGAGCTCCTGCTCTATTTTGGTGATGTCTTGGTTGAATTGGTCATATTTGATTTCGCTCGTCACACACGTACGTTTGGCATCTATCGTGATAGGTTCGCCATTTTGGACGTCTAGGACGAAGTACTGACCCGCAGCTGTGAATTTGGTCGTAGGTAGTGTACCGTGGAGGTCTTCTTTACAAGCCATCGTACAGTAGGCGTTGGTCTCTTCTTCTTCGATGGCGACGAATCCTGAGGCCGTATCGTGTTTTAACGTACAGACCGTCTTGTCGTCGTTTTCGTTGAAGACGAATTCGGTTCCGATGTCGGAGTCGTAACAAGTGGCCTGGTTGACCGTGTCTTCACAGTCGGCTTCCTCTTCTTTTCCTTTACACCATATCAGTTCGTATACAGCCGGGTGTTGTTGGTCTTTGGCAACTTTGACAGTCGGGTTCATCATGGATGGTCGGCCACCAGGTGTGGCTTTGAAGTATCTCTTGAGTGAGAAACGGAATCCGAGGCCGCTCGAGTCATCTTGGCGGTCTATCGTAATCGGTTTACCACCAGTCGGCGGCGAGTCGACATCGACGGCATACGATTTTTGAGTCGTAGGATTGAAATTACCGTCCATCTTGTTCGCTTTACAATCCGAACTAGGGACGCCGTCTACGAGTTTACAACCAGTCGCGGCTTCGAAGCAGTCAGTGGCACTTCCATTTATCGAGCACCACGAATCGTAGGCTATATAGTAGTTGTTGCCTTCTTGAACATATCGGTCCGCGCTTGCGTTCGCGGCCTTCGTCTTTTCGTAGTACCAATCGAGGTTTTTCTTGGTGATTCGAAGGTTGCCTCCTCCTTTGATTATGTCGGTGTTTTTCTCTATTCCGAGTTTTTTGAAGATATCCGCATCTCCGAAGTTTGCGCCTTGAGCCGAGTTGTACATCCAACCAGAAGTCGCATTGTCGACTCCTGCCAAGAAGAAGTAGTAGAAGTGATATATTTCTTCACCTTCACACTCTTCGGGAGCGTCCGGTTCTTCTTCTTCGATGAGTTTAGTACTAATAGTTATGCTTCCATCGAAGTTGAGCCAAGAGGCAGGTGCATATGTAACCGTCCCACCAGAGGCGGCTGGCATTATTTTTCCGTTTACGTTTTGAGCATAAAGTGGGTACAAATAAACACTTCCGTCGCCCGAATCTTTGCCGTTACAGTTTGGGCCACGGCAGGCTCTTATCAGGCTACTACCTACTTCGAAAGAACTTCCTTGATTATAGTATAAACCACTTGCGAATGGTCGGTCACAACCTAGGCCGCTCAAGCCATTCGGTTGACCTTTGCTGTTGATGACGGTCGCCTTTTCGCCGAATCCGGTTATAGTAAGTTGAACTTCTTTGTTGTCCGTGTCGGAAGTGTATCCGGTATAGTCTTTGACACTTTGTTCGACCAATTCTGTAAACACGGTCGCAGGCTGGTCGAAGGGCCGAGGGCCTGTGAGTTTAATTTGTAGTCGATATTCTTTTCCTTGTTCGAGTTGGCCCGATTCGAAGGCTTCTTTTAAATCTAACGTGCCTTTGAAGCCACCTTTCAGTATTGGAGTTCCGTATCCGTTTGCGTTTGGACCACTTCCTGCGTCACCTGCACAATGGACATTGCCGCTCGAATCTTTAAATTTGAAACAGTCCCAGTAAGTGAGGTCGTAGTATTTGGGGTCTGTGCCACCGGGTGAAGCATACGATATATCCAGTTTGACGTGTTTCGATGTATCGCTCTGTTCGCCAACCGGGAAAAAGTAGAGTTCTACTTGAGCATTGTCACCCAAAATACTGTCGAGCGAACTTGCGCCGGCCCAACCGTGGACTTCCATGACGTCGCCGTTCATCTTTATCTTCGTTATTTCGTATATCAATTTGACGTTGGCTCCCAATCCGGTAGAATACGGTTTGATGTCGAGGGCATTCCACTTGGAGTCGGAGGGGCTACAACTTGCGGCGTCTATCGTTCGAACGTTAATCAAAAACGCCAAAGTTGCGAATAGAAAGATTTTAAAGTGCTTTGGCATGATCACGCCTCCTTTTGATTACGATGAATGTGAATACTCCGATAATCAAAACCAAAATGACAGTTATGACTATGAGGATAGTGCTCACTTTTATTTCAGGTTTTTTATTTTGGCTGCTCGCACTGTTTTCGTAGGTGCCGTCGAACCAAGGGTTTTCGTTGCAGTTTTTGTTTATACCGCAGTAGGTTTTGTAGAACGGTACGCGAATGGTCATCTTCTTGATGACGGATGAACAGTTGACATTGTAAAATCCGACGTCGTATACACCACCCGGGATGGTCACGAATCCCCCATCGTTGAAAATCATGTAGTTGTCGTATTCGTTTGGTTTGAAAACTGCTTCGTAGCCGGCCGGCATATTAAGAATCGTGAGCTTGATGAGCCCTTCGACGGGAGTTCCTTCCGTATCCATGGCATTCGCGGCATATTCGAGATTGTAGGTGACATTTTTTAAATCCTCGTAGCCTTGTTGAATCGTCGAGATGGCACACTCGTCACGGTCGGCATAGACTGGCGTTATAAAAGTGAACATCAAAAACAAGGTAAAAATGATTTTTTTCATAGTTTCCACCCCGATTTCTTTTGGCGCCTTTTGATGAGGAAAATGCTACCGGTCGCGAGAGCAGCCAAGATGACAGCGACTAGCAAATATGTTTTCCAATTGCTTTTAAAGAGGTTTGCTATTATCTTTTTGTCCGCACCGGCGTCGGCATTCGGATTATTTTTGTCGTTGTTGACTTTTATTTTGTTCAAGAAGTCGTCCGCGTTTTTGATGTTTATTTCGGTTCCTATGAATCTTTGACAATAAAAGTTTGTGCTGTTTTGACAATAAGTAAATTCGCTGTAGGCGTTGTAACGAGGTTTCGTAAATTTAATCGAACGTAAGGTCGCACCTTCGCAGTCGGGATGGTTGGACCTTATCGAAAAGTTGTAGTTGTAAATTTCGCCGAAGTTGTCGTCCGTGAAGGTGTAAACTCCGTCCAGGGCATCTTCGAAGCGAATCGTACCAGAACCGGAGCCATTCGATTTGTCGTAATATATATAGACGTCTTCGGTCAGGTTGTAGACAGATATTTCGAAGATGTAATTAGGAATTTTGTAAGTCGTTTCGGCCCCGCCTGCCGAGAGACTCTTCTCTTCACTAAAGTCTTTGATTTCGTAACTTATCTTTATGTGTGAGGCGTCTTGAGCCAACTGTTTTTTTACTCCGGTCGTACAGTTGTTGTTCGCGGCTTCAACAGTGGTAAAATTGAGTATCATCGCACATATAAATATGGATAGAATATTCTTATATTTTATCATCTCGTCACCTACTCTAAATACAATTATAACATAGGGTGTCAAATTTTTAAAGCAAAAAAAGGTATATTGTGTTAAAATATGGTTGGTGATATAAGATGGAAACTTTCAGAAAATGTCTTCGACCTATCGGTCTCGTATTCGCTTACTTGGGAATCACTCTCCTATTGGGAGCCGTGTTGGTCTCGTTGGGATTCGAGGACGAGACGGTTTTATCCATCGGAATGATAGTCGCGTCGACTGTCGCCTCCGGGTTCGTCGTGTTCATGGTGAGACACAAGCTCGCTGGGCAGGCGGCAGATTTTAAAATGAACTTTTCGAAAGATATGAAAATAGCCCTCAAAAATTGGGGCTTGGGGTTTGTCGGGATGATCGTCACGAATGCGATTTTAATTTCTCTACTCGGTGGAATTGCGCCAAACGAGGAGGCCAATAGAGAAATGATGGGAATGTTTTTCGTCTATTCGGCTATCTATACTTGCATTTTGGCACCGGTTGCGGAAGAACTGTTGTTCCGGCTCAATTTCGCGGATTGTTTTAAGGATAAGCGAACTTACGTGATAATCACGGCTTTGTTGTTCGGTGGGTTACACGTCATCACGAACATCGAGGTGTGGACGGATGTCCTCTATATCATTCCCTACTCCGTGCTCGGGTATGCATTTAGCAAAACTTATGCCGAGACGGAGAACGTGTACTCGAGCATCGCAGTTCACATGTTGCACAACATCTTGGCCATCGTGTTAATAGTTTGTCAATTATAGGAGGTTTCTGATGGGTAAAAAGAACGAAAAGGAAAAAGTTAAAAATAAAAAAAATGAAGAAGGACAAGAAAAAAAGGTTGTCGAGGTCGAAGAAAAAGAGTCTTTAGAAGAGACGGTAAACGAAAAGCCGAAGAGGTCCATCATGTCGGTCATACTGATTTTCGTGTTGTTCGTTGGACTCGTCTACATTTATGCACGGTATGTGGGTACGAGCGGAATGCGAACGAAGGAGTACAACATCATAAACGAGAATATTCCTCTGAGTTTCGACGGTTTTTCGATAGTGCAGTTTTCGGATTTGGAACTCGGGACGACTTTCAATGTAGAAGATGTCGAGGGACTAGTGCGGGAGATAAATTCTCTTTCTCCCGATTTGGTCGTATTCACTGGCGACATAGTGGCTCCGAATCATTCGATTACGGCGGAGGAACAGGAAACTCTAGAAAGTGAACTATCAAAGATAGACCCGGCCATCGGGAAGTATTCGGTCCGAGGGGATGACGATCAGTATACGGATGTCTACAATCAGGTGATGGCACGAGCCGGTTTCAAGGATATTTCCAATTCGTACGAGTTGATTTATTATAAGGGGCTCACCCCTATCGTGCTTTACGGGCTCGACTCACTAAATGCCGGAGCACAGGATTATGCGAGCACTTTCTCGTATCCGTCGCCCGAAGAAGATACAACTTACATGGCGACTTACCGAATTTTACTGGCACACGAACCGGATACGATGGAGTACGTCGGCGAGTACAACATTTCTCTCTTGCTCGCGGGACACTCGCACAATTCCGAGATAAACATTCCTTATTTGAGAGATTATTACAACATACGTGGGGCCAAGAGTTATTACAGCGAGTATTACAAGGTAGACGGAACAGAATTGTTCGTATCGAGTGGACTCGGGACTTCGAAGTTTAAAGTTCGCTTGTTCGATAAACCATCTATTTCGATTTTTAGGCTATATACCGATTAGCATTTTGAAACACTTCTCATATTCTATAGTGAGGAGTGTTTTTAATGAGAAGTTACTACGATTATTATCCTGTCCAGACTCAAAGCGGAGACAGGTTCTGGGTACCGTTTCTTTTAGGTGGTCTCGGAGGTGCCGCGGTAGTCGGTTTGTCTAGGCCGAGACCGGTGTACGTGACAGGCGGCTATCCTTCGTATGCCCCTTATCCACCCTACCCACCTAGACCTTATCCATATCAAGGTGGAGGATACGGATACTCTAATTATAACTACTACTATTAGTAGTTATTTTTAGGATGAGGCCGAATATCAGGAAGTAGCTTATAAGCGAGGAGCCACCGTAGGATAGAAAGGGCAAGGTAATGCCCGTAATCGGCGTGAGTCCGAGGTTCATGAAGATGTGTTCGAAGGTTTGAAAGGTCATCATGAAAAGAGTTCCGGATAAGATGCATTTTCCCATCTTATGGGTCGAAGTAGAGAGATTTTTTTGAAGGTAACGAAGGAGAAAGACGTAGACTAGAACGACGAGGATGCCGGCGATGAGACCGAAGTTGCAAATGGTAAGGTCGAAGACGAAGTCAGTCGGGGCTTCGGGGATGTACATCTTTTTATGGGTCAGTCCGAATCCGGTTATTCCACTCGTCCCGATGGCGATGAGAGCATTGGAAAGTTGGTACGATGTGAGGTTTTTGAAGGTGAGAAGTCTGTCCATGCGGTAGAAGAAAGAGACTCCGAATATCTCGGTGAAAACGTCGCCATTCGTGAAGTAAAGGCCAAAGAAGACGACGAGAACGACGAGACCAGATGTGATGAGGATGAGCGGGTATTTTTTGTCTACCCCACTCGCCCACAGAAGACCGAACATCATGAGCAGGTACATGACGACCACGCCAGTGTCGGGTTCCAAAAAGATGAGCAGACAAGGTACGAAGGAGAGTGCGAGTATTTTGAGGAAAAGTTTGAAATCTGGTTTAGACGAGTCTTCGATTACTTTGGAGAGATACATAAGATAGAAGAATTTGAAAAGCTCGCTCGGCTGGAAGGAGATAGGCCCAACTTGGAACCAGGAACGAGCACCGTTTACATTTTTGCCGAAAAAGAGAACGAGAACGAGGGAAAGGACGCCTAGTATGTAGAATAGCCCACTGAATTTCAGAAGAAAGTTCATGTTGAGATGGTAGACTAAAAACATCGCAAGTAGCCCTACGATTATCCAAACCGTCTGCCTTCCTAAGAGCTTACTATAAAGGCCACTCGTGAAGCTCGCCCCATACATGTCGAGGAGACTCAAAATGAGAAGCATTCCGACGGGTATTAGCAAAGATAAATTTTTTCGCAAACTTGTGTTTTTCATATTCTTATTATTTCCAAATTTAATATATTTATTATAGGAGGATGTTCACAATGAAAGATTTACCAAAAGTTTTTGCCAATCCAATCGACAGGAGTCTCAATAACAACAGAAGTTACAGTTACGGAAAGTTGGAAAGTGAGAAGCCGGTGCGAGATGAACGAGCTGTGCTCGCGAAAATAGATAAGTTGTTCAGAAGCGAGAATACACTCTACTCTATCGACTGTATCATAAAGTTCGAGTCGAACGAGGAGAAATATACGATTATAGGGAAAACCAACAACAATTTGGTGACGAGAACTCAAAAGTTGATTCCGATTAGAGAAATATACGATATCGAGTTGGCATAGAAAAAGGACTAATTTTTTGTAGTTCTTTTTATGTGATTATATGTTTGGAACAATTTAATTTGTAAGCAAAGAAAAACTAGAGTTTTTCCTTCTCTAGTCTTGCGAAGTTAGTCTCTTCTTCTTCTCTTTCGCGCGTTTCTGATTTGTTCTTTTTTCTCTTCGCGCCTTTTTACACCTGGTTTGGTGTAGCACTTATGTTTTTTAAGTTCAGAAGGGACACCACTACGAGCAACTTTCACTTTGAACTTTCTCAAAGCGCCATCGACGTCGCCCTTATTAACCACTACTTTTGTCATTCAAAATCCCTCCTTCCGTTCACATTAATATGATTATATCACTAAGATGCGTCAAAAAGCAACAAAAAATCGCCAAAATAGACGATTTTAACCCAATTATTATAGCGACTCTCCTTCGACTATTTTTTGTATTACATCTTCCTTTGTCATACCCTCTCTCGACCATTTGAGCATTTCTATATTTAAGGTTTCGGGCGTTTCATTTAAAATGTACGGATTTCGTTCGAAGAGGTCGTCCAAATCGTCGACGCCGAGGTTTTTGAGAAACGCAAGTAGATTCTCAAGGTCTTTGGCAGTTTTCATCAAAAAGTGAGGATTTTCGTATATAGAATTTTTTATCGTTTCGATTTCGCATCCGTGATGTCGAAGTACGTCGACGAGGAAAGTCATTTCTTCATCGTCAAGTTCCCGTAGGTTCGGTTCTTGGTCGATTATATAGAGAATTTCTTCATTAGAAAAGTAGTCGGATAAGGTATTCATGCTATTCTCTTCTCCTCTTCGCCATATTTTTCGAACAATTCCTTTTCGGTGATGGAATATTTCTTGTGAAATTGTTTTTTGTTCGCGAATATTTCGTTGTCGTTTATAGGTAGTCCATTATAGAAGTCGGTCAGGTAAAGTACTCTAACCGTCGTCGTGCGCGGTGCTTGAAATAGCGATTTTGGATTCTTGAGAATATAATCTTTTAGTCCAAATCGAGCGACCGTTTCGAGTTTTTTGGTGAGTTTTTCATCACTGTTGCCGTAGGCATTCGGATATTTGAGAGTGACGGTTATTATCTCTTCTTCGGTGAAACCAGCCGATGTGAAGATGGCATACTTGGTCTCGATATTTTTCATCTTTAAAGATAAAAGCTGGGGAAATGCGAGAACCATTTCTATCACCTGTTCGCCGGTATAATGGCCGAGGTCCTCTATGTCGAGCATCTTGTCTTCTATCGTTTGAAACGGATAGCCGATTAGACTCGGCAGCTTTCTTACAATTTTTATAACACCTTGCCGTGGGAAGCCAAATTTTACTAATTGGTCCATCTTATCGCGAATGTTGGCGATGTCCATGCTCAGCAAGGCGGGAAAAAGCGTGAACATACATACGATTTTTTCTTTTTCGTAACCGAGCGCAATCAAATCGTCGATTTTGCGAGAAAGAGTCAACACATCGTTTACGAGGAGAGATGGTTGATTAGTCGTCGCCTTCATTATGGCCTCGTCAGAGAGATGAAGGCCTCGGAAGAAAGCAAAATTTTGTTCGATGTGGGTACAAAAGGTCGCAGGAGTCAAATCCTTGACGTTTCCTTTTGTCATTATTTTATCTATTTGTTTTTCGGAGTATCCGAGTTTCTTGAGTAATTTTTCTACCATGGTATGCACTTCCTTTAATTTTGATTACTTAATATATGACACATTTTAGTGGGTCTCGGCCAAATTTATTCGATTACTATCGCGTCTTCTAGAAGGTCGGAGACATATTCTTTGATGTCGTCTTCTTCGTCATGGCCCAATATCATGTCGATGTATTCCCAAATGGACAGAGTTACGACGAAGTTGCGAACTTCGAGAAGAGTCGATGTGTCAAAGTAAAAACTCAGCATGACTACGAGTGCCGTGAAGAGAAGAAAATATTTTTTGCGTCGTTCCAGTTGACGAATGCGAGCATAGTTTAGGTTTTCTATTCCGTAGTGAACTTTCAGACATTTTTGAAAGTTCGCAAGGTCTACTTTTTTCGAGCATTCGATTTTTATTTCGATGGAGTTCAAAGGCAGAAGTGCCTCGACATTTCGATTCAGATAGTCGGTGATATGGTCACTTAGGGTGTCTTTCGCTCCATCGAGGGTATTGTAAAGCTCGGCTTCGTTTTTGACGTTTAGTGTGATAATTTTGTGGTCGTCTTTATAGTATTTCTTTTTCAAATATTTTTTCAGTTTATCGTTGCGCATAATTTTCCTCACCATTCCTATTATAATGTACATTAAAATAGCTAGTTATGCAAGGATTTTTTGACTCTTTTTTGTCTATCAGTGTATGTAAGATATCCTCGATAATGTAAAAAGACGTTAGTGCAAACGTCTTTTAGTCGAACAAACTAAGC
The DNA here is from genome assembly GCA_964472425.1 of uncultured Muribaculaceae bacterium. Taxonomy (GTDB): domain Bacteria; phylum Bacillota_I; class Bacilli_A; order RF39; family UBA660; genus RUG11867. Next base: position 38,089 of record CAYYLF010000004.1, read on the forward strand.
TGGTTGGATTCTGACATTCCGTCGAAAATGTGGAGTGCTCGCATGCGTTCGATGGTGGTCGAGTTGACTTTGGCGCGCATGGCGAGGTCTTCTATGCTGAGGAAAGCTCCTTTGGCTCTTTCGGCGACGATAGCTTTGGCGACGTTTTCGCCGAGTCCGTCTAAGCCCCGGAACGGGAAGATGAGGCTCTTGCCGTCGTCTCCTATGACGAAGTTCCTTGCGTCCGATTTTTCTAAGTCTATCATCTTAAAACTGATTCCACGTTTGTACATTTCCATCGCGAGCTGTAACTCATCGGCAAGGGCGGATTCTTTGTCCGTGGCATCGAATCCTTTGTCGTTTATTTCGTCGAATCTCCTTTTTATTGCATCGTATCCGGCACACATTACAGTGATGTCGAAGTCCATGCAACGGACACTGTAGTAAGATGCATAGTAGTAAAGTGGCTTGTGCACTTTGAACCAGGCTATACGGAATGCGCTTATGACGTAAGCGGCGGCGTGGGCTTTCGGGAACATGTATTTGATTCTTCGACAGTTCTCTATATACCACTCAGGCACGTTGCATGCGCGCATGTCTTCGGCAAAGCCGGCCCACGTTTCCGGATCTTTGGTCGGTTTGCCTTTACGGACGAATTCCATTATCTTGAAAGCTTTTTTGGACTCCATACCGTAAGCGATGAGGTTTACCATGATGTCGTCGCGACAACCGACTATGTCTTTGAATTCGGCTTGGCCACTTTGTATCAGCTCTCGAGCATTGCCGGCCCAAACATCAGTACCATGTGACAATCCTGAGATTTTTATCAATTCGGCAAAGGTTTTAGGTTTCGTATCTTCCAACATTTTGAGAACGAATTTCGTTCCGAATTCCGGAATGGCGAGAGTTCCCGTGTTACATTCGATATCTTCCGGAGTTACTCCCAATATTTCGGGACTCAAGAACAGAGACATCGTGTCTTTTTCGCCGAGAGGAACGCTTGTAACGTCAATGCCACTCAAATCTTGAAGCATTCTCAAAACGGTCGGATCATCGTGTCCGAGAATGTCGAGTTTCAAGACATCTTGGTCGATGGCGTGGTAGTCGAAGTGAGTCGTTCTCCAGGCCGAGTTCAAATCGTCGGCCGGATATTGGAACGGCGTGAAGTCGTGAACGTCCATGTAATCGGGAATGACGACTATTCCACCTGGATGTTGGCCGGTCGTTCTCTTGACTCCGACACATCCTTGGGCGAGCCGTTCTACCTCGACGCTTTTCATGTTGGTGATATTCTTGGCTTCGCAGTAGCCTTTGACGAATCCGTAGGCCGTCTTGTCGGCGACCGTACCTATCGTACCAGCTCGGTAGACATTGTCGACTCCGAAGAGAACTTTGGTGTATTCGTGAGCCGAGGCTTGGTTGTCACCCGAGAAATTGAGGTCGATATCGGGAACTTTATCCGCGTCGAATCCCAAGAATGTCGCGAACGGCATGTCATGTCCCTGTTTATCCATGGGAATATGGCAATCGGGACAGTCTTTGTCAGGTAGGTCGTATCCGCAAGAATAATCGTCCGAAAGGTTCTTGCCATTTTCTTCAAAAATCGTCTTCTTACATTGTGGGCAAACATAGTGGGCAGGAAGTGGATTTACTTCGGTGATGCCCATCATGGTCGCGACAAACGAAGATCCGACACTTCCTCTCGAACCGACGAGGTATCCCTCTTCGTTCGAATGGGCGACGAGTTTTTGAGCTATCAAATAGATGACGTCGTAGCCCCCTTTGATGATTCCCCTGAGTTCGTCTTCGATACGATTCGCGATAAGTGAAGGCAACGGGTCTCCGTAGAGTTCATGAGCCCGTTTGTAGACCATCTCTTTGACTATCGTGTCGGAGTTTTCGATTTTAGGAGCAAATGGTACACCGTGAGTGTCGATTATGACTTCGACTTCTTCGCACAAATCGGCTATTTTGTTGGTATTCGCAACGACTATTTCTTCGGCGACTTTTGGGTCTAGGAACGCGAAATCGGAAAGCATTTCGGCAGTCGTCCTAAAGTGCTGAGACGGGATGTTTTTAATTTCGCTCTTCGCAAGTGGGTGTCTTCCCCCGCCCGGCACTTTTTGGTTGACGATTATTTCGCGCGATATCTTATCTTCTTTGAGGAAGTGATGTACGTCTCCCGTCGCGACGATTAGTTTGCCCGATTCTTTCGTCGCATCGATTATTTTAGTGATATGATTTTGAAGTTCGACCGTGTTATAGAATTCTCCCATGTCGACGAGATGCGAGTAAACTTCCGGTGGCTGAACTTCGACATAGTCGTAGAATTGAATGAGGTTCGAAAGTTCTTCCTCCCCTAGCCTTCTTGCTTGAGTAAATATTTCCGATTGGTAGCAGCCACTTCCGATTAAGAGTCCATCGCGGTGAGCGATTATTTCACTGCGGAGGATGCGCGGAGTGTTATGCAAATATTTCGTATTCGCAAGGCTGACCAATTGGAAGAGATTTTTGAGCCCAACTTTATTTTTGACTAGCACGTTGATGTGATAGCTTTTACCGTATTTGTAAATCTCATCTTTTTGGACGAGATTGTTGAAGTCTTTTATGTTTTCGATGTTCTGATTGTACATCTTCTTTATCATTTTATCGAGGACGTATGCCGTACCTTCGGCGTCGTAGTCGGCACGGTGATGGGCGTTTTCGTCCCACTCGACGTTGTAACGTTTGACGAGTGCCGAGAGCGAATGACGAGCGAATCCGTTGTCGAGGGTGCGCGACAGTTCGAGAGTATCGATGATGCAGTTGGTAAATTCGCCTAAATCGTATTTTTTGTAGGCCATCTCGAGGAAAGAGACGTCGAATTTGGCATTGTGAGCGACCATCGGGTAGTCTTTAAAGAACTCGATGAACCGTTTTACGGCATTCTCTTCGGTGTCCTTGCCGGCGAGCATGGCGTCAGTGATGTTGGTTATCTCGGTAATTTTGGCTGGAAGTGGACGACCAGGGTCGATGAGTTCGTCGAAACGGTCGATTATCACCCCACCTTTAATGAGTACGGCGCCTATTTCGATTATAGTATCTCCTCCGCCGGCATTGAAACCGGTCGTCTCGAAATCGAATACGCAGTAGGTGGCATCTAAGGAAGGCATATCGAGCGGTCTTTTGACCACGTCGACGGAGTCTTCTATCATCGTAAATTCTGCTCCATATAGAACTTTGAATCTATCTTCGGGTTTTTCTATTCCTTTGTTTATGTCGTTTACTTTGTGGAAAGCATCAGGAAAACTTTGAACTCCATTGTGGTCAGTTATGGCGACAGCTTTGTAACCCATCTTGTGAAGAGTATCGATGTATTTGCCGGCGTCGACGAGGCCATCCATTTGGCTCATCGTCGTATGGGTATGGAGTTCGATTCTTTTTACCGGGGCGTCGTCCGTAAGATGAGTATCTTTGTTCGGAATTTCGACCAAATTTTGGACACTCAAGACGAGGTCTTTGGCGTAGTCGTCGTATTTGATGTTTCCCTCGACTTTTATCCATTTATCTTTCTTGAGTTCTTTGGATAGACGTTTGAATTCTTCGGCATCGCGAGTGAATATCTTGGCGAGGAAGGAGTCCGTCTTATCCGTTATCTTTAAAGTTATTATTTTGAATTGAGTTTTGGAAGATTCGAAGAAGTCGGTATCGAAAATCTTGGCCTCAAAGGCACAGAGATTTATGGGTTCGAATACGTTTTTCATCTCTTTTACGAGGCTTTTTACGGCATCGCCGACGATTATTTTGTTCCCCTCGTCATCGGTTTCGCGATGCGGAGCAGTCGTACTGTAGTTGTTTTTATACGGATTATTTTCACGGACAATTGGTGTGGCTTCCTCGGGGATGTAAGGTGCGTCCTTCGGGTTGGGTACGTTAGGTTCATTCACCGATTCGATGGTCGAAGCTTCGGCCGCTTTAGTTTCCGGCACAGTTGGCGTAGCAGTTTCCGAGAATGCATCGGGCAGAGGTTCTTCTACCCCGTCGAAAGTGTATTCGGGCATAGGAACGTCGTCGTCGAAAGCAAAAAAGGCGTCGTCACCGAGATTAGCATAATCATCGTCCTCGGGGATATATTCCGGGACTTCGCCGAAATCGGCAAAAGCATCGGCCGGCATAGAGGTCGGTTTTGGAGCATCCGATGCGCTAGATGTCGTGGCTGGATTCTTCATAGATTTTTCGTCGCATTCCATGATGTTTCGGATAGTCAAGACCTGTTTGTGCATGTAATCGTCGTTTTTGACACTTCCCCTCCATTTGTACCAGTTTCCTTCCTTGAGATTTTTGAGCAGGAATTGATAGACATTGTTGTCATTCGTGAAAAGTTTGCACGTAAAAGCAGTCTCTCCATCGTTAACAGTTATTGTGAATATTTTATAGTCCGTTCTTTGAGATTCGACCACGCGCATTTCGTCGATATAGGCTACTATACAGACGCCTCTTTTCTCTTCTTTGATATCTTTTATGGCTACGACTCGCGAGTCATCGAAAGGAACTCCGAATAAAGCGGACCCTTTGATTTCGAGAACGGGATTGCTCTTCTTTTCTTCGTAAGCTACGGTCGGGACTTTGACGACATCGGCTGCAGTTTCTTTGCTCTTTTTGATGGCCTCTTTGATGCGATTTCTCTTCGTATCATTCGCGACTGTCTCGATAGTCACGCCTGGCAAGCCCATCCGGTCGAGCCAAGCGACTATTTTGTCTTTTTTAGTAGATATGAGATTTTTTTCGACGAAGTTCGTAACTTCGACCGTCACAGCCTTGTTTTTGACAGTTACCTCGTTTCCGTGAAGGCTTTTGAGTGCGGGACTTTTCGTCGAAAGTTCTTCCATATAGTATTTGAGGTAAGAAAGGATGTCGGAGTCATCAAAAGAGTCGTTCGCGACTTCGATATCGACCCTCTTGACTTCGCCAAAACCATCTTTGCAGACTGCTTTGAGTTTGGAAATCGTCTCGACCGCGAGAGGAGTCTTGTTCGATATATGTACTGTCCACGTGCTATCGAGTTTATGTACTACGACTTTCGAGACTTCCGTATCTTTAAACGGTTCGGTTTCTGTGAAATTTACCTTTTCTAAAAATTTATTTAATGCCCCTGCCATAAACTTCACATCCTTCTTCAAACTATTTTTTACACATCTCAATTGTAACAAAATCGGGTTTAAATTGAAAGTCATTTTTTGCGCTTTTCTCATAAGTTTTTTGCGGTCCGAACAGATGTTTTTTGTGCGTCTTAAGCAACCCTTCGGTAAACAGTCAGTTTGAGTCTTCAAAACAATTTTTGCGAAAGAACATTTGTCCCGGACGATGTATGTAAAGGTCATTTACATACGGTTGATGTATATGTTTTTTAAAGCATCATAGCTATGTTTTTGATTTTTTCGAGTGGCAATTTGGTACATTTTTGAACGATTTCTTCCGAAAGGCCTTCCTTAAGCATGTTAGTCGCGGTAGTCTCAAGTCCTTCTTCACGACCTTTTTCTAATCCAATCTTCTCGCCTTCATCGAGGCCCCATT
>CAYYLF010000005.1:0-43217 GCA_964472425.1 uncultured Muribaculaceae bacterium
TCATGGACCAATACAACAAGGGAAATACGCGCATGAAGGCGAACATCCAATGGGGCTTCGATGAAGGCGAGAAGGTTGGATTGGAAAAAGGCGAACATATAGGACTCGAAAAAGGTCTTGAAACTACTGCGACCAACATGCTAAAAGATGGATTATCTGAAGAAATGGTTCACAAGTATACAAAATTGCCACTTGAAAAAATCAAAAACATCGCCATGATGCTATAAACAAAAAAGAAACTTTTCTCAAAGTCTCTTTCAACACTACTCTTTATGATTGCAATCGCAATTATCACATTCACAAGGGTCACAATCGCATCCTTCGCAATCACAATCCTCACAATCGCAATTCTCGCATTTGCAGTCGTCCACATCGTCCAAAGTAATCGCGCCAGTCGGACAACCTTCCATCGCGACTATTGCCTCTTTGTTGTCATCTTCGACGAATTCGACCAACGGTACAGACTCACCATCTGGTCCACAACCGAACAGCTTTCCGTTGTCTACTTGCATACAAGCTCCACAACGGATACATTTACTTTCATCTACTAAAACTTTTTTCATTACATATTCCTCCTTAGACAATTATAGAGTAAATTTCATTCTAAAGCAAGTTTATATTTGATTATGAGACAAAATATGATAAAATGATAATGGTGAAGAATATGAGTTCTAGAATGGATAAATATTATAAAGAAAAACAAACCCCTGCCGAAAGTAGAACGAATCGCAACAAAAACATCTACGACGATGTGTCCGACGACAACTACGAAAAACTGAATCTTACGAGCAATGTTTCGATTATCAAAACTGATGCTGACCTCGACCTCGACAGTATCAAAGAAATCATAAACGAAAAATATGACAAAAGAAAACCAAAAACTCCTTCTATAGAAGATTATGACGAGGAAGCCGACGAGGATATCGACGAAGAAGAGACTAAAGAATACGACCTCAAAAAAGTAATCGAAACGGCACACAAGAACAAGACGCCAAACTACGACCGAGAACGCTTTGAGCACCTTCGTGAAACCCAATATGACATACTAAACAGCCTATCGATTGCCCATGAAAGTATTCGAGGCGATGAAGAACTATCCGAAGAAGAAGCCACTTTGATGAATCTCATCAAGACAGTAAATGACAATGCCGAAAAAGCTCACAAAGATGACGATTCTGGCGACATCATGAGCGAACTTATGGGTGGGGATGATACCGAAGTTTTAAAGCCGGTCTCTTTTGAAGACGAAGAAGAACCCGATAAAAAGCCTACTATTCTAGAAGAACTCGAAAAGACTAAACAACTTTCTCGCAAAGAGATAGATACCGAACTCGACAAATTGAATGAACCGATTAAACCTACCGCAAACGACAAACCGAAAGATGACGAAAACGTAGAAGACAAACGTGAACTTTCCAAAACTGAAGAACTTTCTAACTCCTTCTATACCGGAAATTACCAGATAGATGAAGATGACCTCGACGACTTTGTCGACCTCGAAAAAGAAATGAAGGGCGGAAGTGTACTCGTCAAAATCTTGATAGTCATAATCGTTCTGATAACTATCGCGGTAGCTATCTACCTTTTGAACACTTTTCTAAATTTGGGACTATTTTGATGGTCTCTTTTTCATATATTTAAATATGAAAAGAATAAAACTTACCAATTGGAATGCACGGCTCGGCCCCAAAATACTCGTGACTGTTCTTCTGAGTATAACTTTTGCGTACGCATTCGCGAGCATCTTGATTTCGAATCTGTCCTCAGAACTCACCAAATATGTAGGCGCAGTCGTCAAAAAAGAGAATACTCTCATGCTCAAAGAAGCTTTTCATGCAATAACTCCGACCGACCTCGATACTCAAAACCTCATTTCGGTCATCAAAAATTCCAACGACGAAATAACCGAAGTCGATTTCGACATGAAGGCGAGCACATCCTTGCTTTCCGAAATTACCTCCCAACTGAACTCTAACCTCCACGATTACAACTTCCTAGGCTATAGAATCGACGTTCCTGTCGGCCTCCTCTCTCAAAATCCCATTTTCGCAAACGTCGGACCCAAAATCCCCATCAAAATCGAACTCCAAGATGTGGCCTTGGGAAACGTCCGCACCTCCGTCAAGCCTTTTGGCATAAACAACTGCCTGATAGAAGTTTATTTGGACATATTCATACGCACCTCTATACTCTATCCCTTCGAAGTGCTCGAAGTCGACTCCGAATACTCCTCCCTCGTCGCTTCTAAAATAATCACGGGAAAAGTTCCCAATTTCTTTGGAGGAGCACTCACTAGAGAAAGTGACACGATCGACATACCTATCACGTAACCCGAGATATTTATCTATCCAATCTATAAAATGTGTGATATAATCGCTACATGATAGATAGGAGAATCGATTATGCATATTACTACTACTACCAAAACACTAGACCCCTTAAAAGTCGGACAATTGATAGAACAAAAGCGAAAAGAAAAAAACTGGACCCAAGAAGAACTAGGCCACAAAGTGCTTGTAACTAGAAAAGCCATATCCAAGTGGGAAGCAGGTAGAAGCGTACCTAATATAGATATGGCTTGTAATCTTTCTCGCGTTTTCGATATAACGCTAGATGAACTTCTCAGTGGCGAAGCCAGAACTATCGTCACCAAAAAAGAACCTAAATTCTTCCATTTCTTTTCGAACATTCGCCATAAAACGAAAAAGAAATCTCATACTATGATCAACTTCAATTTCCATTGGAATTGGACTTGGAATTTCAAAAATAAAACCATCAACTTCGGCAACACGAACATCACTTCAGACCAAACTGACGATGAAAACGAAAATAATTGACACAAAAAAGGAAACGACCTATATCGACAAGTTTCCTTTTTTGGTCGTCCCTTTTTTTTGAGGCAAACTAAGAAAAATGTTTCTAAAGGTCTTTCACTTCAAAAAAAAGTATGCTATAATTGTGCAAGATAGGAGACTGTCGATTATGAATGAAACTGTTTTTATAAATGATTTTATTTCGATTGGTATGTTCGACTATTTCGAAACTGGAAAAGTCGTGACTTTTGAGGCTCACATAATCGAATGTTTGTGCGACATATATGGAACAGACAAACTCCGCCGCATTTACGAAACCAAAGACGAGGCCGGATTCGCATCTCTTCTCCATACCTACGGATTATCACGCAATATATACGATAATTTCCTGCGAGACACCATGCGTTATCTTAACTTCAAAGCAGAAAATGCGAAAGACCCTTCCATCAAATCCGACATCGCCTCCAAAATAGAGGTATTCATCATCATGATGTTCATCTACAAATGTTTACTCATCGAACCGACTCTAGAAGAAATGAGTCATTTCGAAAACGATTTGCTTAACAACTTCCAAATGATAAAACTACATTTCAATACCTCGCTTAGTCCTAACAAGACGAGAGAAATATGGGATAAGAAAAAGCGTATGCTCACCGACAATGTCGAACTCGTCGAAATAAAACCGGAATACCTAGATGAATTCACTTATGCAAAATTTGGCACGAGCCTTCAAGACGTCAAAAAGATGGATTACCGCATGGTCACCGAACTCAATAACTATATTAAAGATAAAATAAATACGATAACCGTCGAAGAAGAAAAGTATCAAACAAAGCCTAAAAATAAAAAAGGCCTCTTCGCAAACACGGCTCTATCGACCGGAAGTGGATATGCCGATGCTCTTTTAATCGCGGCCATAATTGCAACCGAGATGTCCATCGCACTCATTTACTTATTCTTGCACATGTAAAAAAATAGGGGGAAATTATGATAAAGATACAAAATCAAAGTTACGAACTTATCAAGGAGGAGAAGAACGGCTTCGATGAAAATGCTTTCGAAGAAAGATATACCGACTTCTTTGCCGCCTACGATTATATAGTCGGCGATTGGGCGTATGGGAAACTCCGCCTAAAAGGTTTCAACGACGAGAGTAATCCACAATACAACAAGATAAACGACGCGTCTAAAATAGATGCATATCTCAAAAACTACTGTGCTTACGGCTGTAAATATTTCATACTAAAAAAGAATAAGGTTGAATAAGCCGGCAATTTGTGATAATATTTTATATAGAATAAGAGGGATTGATATGAACGAAAAAGTCAACATTACAAAGATGGACGGAGCAACTGTCCTTGCGGATATCATCTGTTACATCGAAAACACGAATACGAACAAAAAATACGTCTACTATACTTTGAACGAAATAGTAGGGGCTGGTCCAAGCAGTACGGTCAAAATATACGTATCTAAAATCAAGCAAGATAATGCCACATTGGACACACCTATCACCGAAGAAGATTGGGGAGTATTGAAGGGATATATGGGTGATTCCCTCAAAGAGACTACCAACCCGGAAGTCAAATATTTGCCTTTATCCGATTTGGGGACGCCTGTCTCAGTAAGTGACCGTGCAATTGCCATGCCTACTAGTTACGATTACATCAACAAACAAAGAGGACTCTATGCTCAGAGCGTCGCGACTGCTCCAGCAGAACCGGTCGCTCCAGCACCAACTGAACCGACTCCAGTACCTATGGAGACTCCAACTCCAGAGCCAACTGCCACTCCAGAACCTGCTACGACTGAAGTATCACCGACACCTAGTATCGAACCAACTCCAGTCGTTCCTAGCGAACCGACCCCGGTCGAGCCACCTATGCAAGAGCCAGCAGCTGAACCTACGCCAACTCCGGTTGACGAAAATATTGCTCCGAGTGAACCTACACCTGTAGCACCTCCAATAGAAGAGGCTTCTGCCCCTGAACCAACTCCAGCACCACAACAGACATTGAATCAAGTCTTAGAACAGTCTGCTTTGACACCGGATACGACCGACGACGAAACGGGAAGCGCTGCCACGCTCGAACCTATCGACTTGAATGAAATCGAAACTAAATATGCCGAAATGGTCGAGAGCATCAACCGTCTCAAAGAAAAAGAACTCGAAGCAGCCAAGAGATACAACGCGACTCTCAAACTCAACAATATGCATACCGAACAACATACCAATTTTGTTCAAAATGATTTAGCTGAAACTCTTGGCACAAACCCAGCTCCGACAATAGAACCAACTCCGGAGCCAGTCACACCTGAAGTTACTCCTGCTCCGAGTCCAAGTCCAGTCGTCGAACCGACACCTACTGCTACAGTCTTACCAGAACCGACTCCGGTCACACCACAAGATCTCGAAACAAACTGGTTCGATATGCCAGCGAACAATTGACACCTCCGAACTATCAAAGTTCGGTTTTCTTTTAAAAAATGTCAACTACCTATTTCGATAATCGAAAAGAGTAGTTCATAGTTGCTCGCAAACACCTATTATGGGTGTACAATTTTCGTAGGACTTTACTTCTAAGAACCGATTAGATATTGACCTCAGCCAAATAATTTTGTATAATGAAATCACAATAGGACAATAGGATACATTTATAGTAATAATCACTGACGTATACGATACCAAACCGATATCTTTTTGCCCTTAAAAAAAGAATAAAACTTTATATCGCGATTAACATAAAGTGAAATTGAAAAGGAAGAATATTATGAAGAAAAGAAAGGTCACAACCGTAATAAAAAACAGTTTTAAAAAATTAAAATACATGGATAAAACTCAGATGCATTATTTTATGGTTATGAGTTTCCTTATCATGTTCTGCCTTTTCACTGGAGGAACTTACTCGTATTTCACATTTAGTAAGCACCTAAATGCCGCGACTATCACGATAGCTCGTTTAAACTACACCCTTTCGAGCCCATCATCTGACTATGTAAATGGTACTGTATCAGTAGGTGCTGGAGAAACCAAAATAATCGAACTCGAACTCGCGAGCCACAATGCCGTCGAGACTAAATATGCATTGCGTTATGCTAGTGAAAACTCCAATATAAAAGTCTATTACTCCGAAGAAGTTGGCAACAACGTGATGGGAACCATAGGACCTACCGGAAGTACCATTACGATGAAAGTAATCATCAAAAACACCGGTTCGACAGCCGCAACGGTCGACTTTACGATACGCGGTGGTTACATCCAAAACACTGTCGAAACGAACATTCTAGAAGGATATTACGAAAACGACATAGTCGTTAGAACGGTACTCTTTACTGAATCGCTTACGAACGGAGTAATCAACCAAGGCTTCCCAGCCAAAGATGCCGGATATGCTTACCTTGCTACTCAATGCTCGAGCGGAGTCACGACGACATGGGATAACGATGCTTGGGAACTAACTATCGACGAAATAGGCCAACGCGTCGCTTGTGATGTCTACTTCAAGAAACCTACGAAAGACGTCGAGATATACTTCGTCCTCAAGAACAACGATGGAACGGTGACATTCTCAGAAGAAACTCCGAGCCAAGACAACTACACATTCGAAAGCACCCTCTGCAACAATGGCGCTACAGCCGAATGGGATGGAACAGCATGGGAGATGAACGCCTCAAATGTGACGAACACTCAAACCATGTGTACAGGCTACTTCCAACAAAAATCGGGGGGGGGCCAGTAGCTAATATTGTTACCATAACGTATAATGCACACCTCGCTAGTTTATCGTTCTATCAGCAAACATATGATTTATCACAGGGAGAAACCACATTAGGAACACTACCCACTATTACACCTCATGAAAACTGTGGTAATTGTAAATGGGACCAAAATATAAACGCAAATACACCTGTAACAGAAAATGCAACTTATACTTTAAATTGCGAAGCAATAATCACACCCCCAGTACCAGTTGAGCCATCAGGATAAACAAAACATAGAATCAAAACAAAAACTGAGATAGATTAATTTCTATCTTTTTTTCATATACTTAATTGTGATAAAAATATGAAAAATGTCCTTCTCTATAACTACAATCTAGAACCTGAAACCATCGAAAAAATAGGCCAATACGATTGCTCCTTCTATATCGATTATCAAAAATACTACTTCCAAGTTTTTACGCGTCCCCTCGAGGATTTAGAAGACATAGTTAAAATCGCTTCTCAAGTGAAAATGCGCTTCCATCAGATGATTCCTAATCGATTTGGCTCCCTTTCGACTCCATACATGGGCAAAAACTTCGTTCTACTGAAAATAAACGGGCCCGAGAACGAAGAAATAGATGTTTACGATTTGATGCGCGATACCATACCTTATCAGGAACCCAAATCGAATCTTTTGAGGACGGACTGGGGTAACCTATGGAGCGCCAAAGTCGACTATCTCGAATACCAAATTAGTGAACTCGGCACGGCCCACAAAGTCGCCCGTCATAGCTTCAGTTACTACGTTGGACTAGCCGAAAATGCCATCGAATACGTGCAGCTTTTGAACCCCTCCGAACTCGAAACGGTCATTTCCCACCGCCGAATAGAAAAACCTTTCCGTTCTAAAGAATACTACGACCCGACTTGTATAGTACTAGATTATCGACCACGCGACTATGCCTCCTACTTCAAGATGAAATTTTTCGAATCGGAAGGAGTCATCGAAGAAGTCCGGTTGCTCGCAGATAAAAACATCCTTACACCGTTGGAATACAATCTTCTTTTTGCTCGTCTCTTATATCCATCTTACTACTTCGACGCTCTCCAGCAAGTACTCGAAAAAGGCGCGGACGATGACTCTTTACTCAAATACATTGAATCCGTTCACGATTACGAAAACTTTCTCCGTCAAACCTATGAAATATTCAAAACTAAATCTTCGATGCTAAAAATCGACTGGCTCATAAAAAGGTTATAAAAAAACTGGTCTATGTAACCAGCCTATAAAGGTACATTCACGATATTTTCGACCTCTGGAACCCTGTCTTTGAGAGCTTGCAAAAGTCCATACTCCAAAGTTCCATCTTGATCCATACACATCGCACATGCTCCACTCATTCGTACATAAACCGTCTTATCCTCCTCATCATAACGAATGAACTCGGCATCCCCGCCATCCATATGCAAAAAAGGTCTCAACTCGTCGATGACATCTCGCACCTCGTCTACGATTGTCCGAATGTCTCCTTTATCTTTGACATCGTTATCATCTTGTTTCACGGTAATCATCCTCATTTCAAGTATTAAGTATAAGTTATTTGCATGCATTTGTCAAACCCGAAAAAAGTAGAAACATCCGTTCAACTGTGCTATAATCGTAGCATAAAGGAGATTACTTATTATGAAAGAAAATACCTACAAAAAATACATAATTCTCATAACTTATACTTTGGCTCTCACGTTCTGCATGATAAACATCCAAAATATACTGGGTACCATAGGACACATTCTAAAAATACTTTCGCCTCTTTGGATAGGAATAGCTTTAGCCTTTACCTTGAACGTTCCTATGTCGATAATCGAAAAAGAAGTTTTCGGACATACGAACAAAAAAGTACGCATTCTATCTCTCACTGCATCGATTATGATAGTGTTAATGTTGCTCGTCATTCTCTTTGCCTGGGTCATTCCAGATTTCATAGACAGTGCGACTTACCTTTTAGGTCAAGTCCCAGCTTTACTCGAAAATCTAAACACCTTCCTGATGGACACTTTCCGTAACACAGAACTGTCCGAATACCTTCGCGACTTTTCCGCTTCTTCGGAAGTCACAGGTATGGTCTCGAACGTCTTCAAACTCCTCATCAACAACTTTACTGGCGTCCTTTCTAATTTTGCCACGACGGTCATAAATCTCGTCACAGGCACCATAATAGCCGTCTATTTCCTTCTAGAAAAAGAACATATACTAGGCACAGTAAAGAGTCTCATCGAGCGAGTATTCCCTAAAAAGACGGTAAAAAAGATTTACGAAGTCTTCGTTTTATCGAACAAATCGTTCCACGACTTCATCACTTACCAATGTCTCGAATGCCTAATTCTCGGAGTAATCATGTTCATAGCCTTCGTGATTTTCCGCTTCCCGTACGCCCTCACTATAGCTTTCTTGACGACCGTCACAGCTATTGTACCTATCTTTGGGGCGACCGTTGCCTGCATAATTGGAGCCATCTTGATAGGAACTTCCTCAATCGAACAAGCCATCATCTTCCTCATCGTCTTCCAAGTCATCCAACAAATCGAGAACAACATCATCTATCCCCGCGTCGTCGGCAAGCACGTGGGACTTCCTCCGGTCGTGACTATCATTGCGATAATCGTCGGTGGCAACATCGCCGGCTTCTTCGGAATGCTCATTTGCATACCGATTACGTCGATTCTCCTCTCCCTTTTCTGGACCAAATTCAAGCCAGTTGAAGAAATAGAAGACCCCAAACAAAAGAAAAAAACTCGCAAAGCTAAACCCAAGGAAGCCTGACATGGACCACGAAAGAATAACCAAAGTCTTCGGTCTAAAAAAACGAGAACAACAAAAAGACATCTACATCTTCAAAGAATCGGACGGACTTCTTGAGATGCGAGTCGCGATAGACCAGACCAAATATAAAAACAGACTCTCGTGCTACACCGAACTTCTAAAACACTACTTCGCCCGCGACCACATATATGTCCTTTCGCGAGTCAAAGAGAGAAGGGGAGTACGCGGAATATTCGCCATCCTCTTTCAAAACTCCAAAGCGAGTGTCATGTCCGAAATGAAACGATTCGTCCCAAACTATCTAGTCAAAAGACCGACGGCAAACCTACTCGTGACCATCGAGGACGACTGCTTAAAAGTCTACGAATTGCCCGAGTATCAAGGCAAACAATTCTCCTTTCATGGCTACCGTTATAAAGAAGCCAACGAAATCAAACTGCAATAGTTTCTGAAAAGTGCATAGCGAAATCGCTGAAAAATGTATAGTAAAGTTCTTGAAAAGTGTATAGTAAAATGCTATAATTTACACAAGAAAGGGATTTTTATTATGAAATTGACGAAGGAAAACTATAAGCCGAGACTCATCGACGACAAAATAACGAAATATTTGAAATTTTTTGGGGCAATTCACATCGAAGGCCCAAAGTGGTGTGGAAAAACTTGGACAGCCCTAAATCACTCTCAAAGTGTCACATATATGAACGACCAATCATCTAAAGACCTTGCTCTTATAGACCCTAAATACGTTTTAACCAAAGAAAGACCTGCTCTCATAGACGAATGGCAAATCGTCCCAAGCATTTGGGATGCCGTGCGACACATCTGTGACGAAGACTCAGAAAAAGGGAAATTTATTCTTACTGGTTCGACGACCCTTTCCAAAGATGACAAAGAAGACAAAAAAGTTTTCCACACGGGAACAGGTCGTATTGTATCTATGAATATGTATCCGATGAGCCTTTACGAATCTGGTGACTCGACTGGTGATGTTTCCATCAAAGATATGCTCGAAGACAAAGTCGAAGAAAAATACATCGGCAAGGTCGAACTACCCGACCTCGCAAGACTCATAATAAGAGGTGGATGGCCAGAAAATATTGGTAACACCGAAGACGTGGATATAATACCGAACGCCTACCTCGACTCTATGCTAAAAAAAGACATAAACGAACACAGTGACCAAAAACGAAGAGATGCGAACAAAATGCGTATGCTCATTCGCTCGTTAGCCCGCAATGAATCATCGACTGTCGGAAATAAAACCATCATCAAAGACATAGAAGAATACGAAAACTCCGACGACCTTCTCTCGAGCACCATAACCGTAGCAGATTATCTAAGCATTCTCGACGACCTCTTCCTAATCTCAAACCAAAACGCCTTCAGTATAAACTACCGCTCATCAAAGAGAGTAGGTAAATCTCCGAAACGCCACCTAGTCGACCCATCTCTATCTTGTGCAGCCCTAAACCTTTCAGTAGACAAACTGATGAACGACCTTAACACCTTCGAGCTCATGTTCGAAGCGCTCGTCGAACGCGACCTCAGAATATATATGGACTACCTCGACGGTCAATTATATCACTTTAGAGACAACATCTCTGGCGACGAAGTCGATGCCATATTAGAATTCAAAGACAGTTCTTACGCGGCCGTCGAAATAAAACTGAGCGAAGTGGGAATCGAAGACGCCAAAAAGAGCCTAGTCAAATTCTACGAAAACGTAAAACGGAAACCCAAGTTCATGTGTATAATCGTCGGTCACTACGAAGCCATCGTAAAAGACAAAGAAACGGGAATATACATCTTACCAATTACCTCGTTAAAACCATAAAAAAAGACTTATTCTACATCGAGTAGGTAAGCCTTTTACTATGTTACTCAATCACATAAGGATTTTCTTGGGAACCATCACCTGAAATTATTTTGACGGAAGACATAAGAAACACCACAGGACGTACAGCACGGTTCGTATCAACTAGATTACCAGATACGATACCGTTTATAGCAATTCCATACGCATTACCTTTATTAGTTCCTGGAGAGGAAATGGTCCATTGATGATATGAATTATTATATAACCATCCAGAACTTGGAACACCGGAGCTACACTCAAATCCATCGGAATAGCAATTGCTATCTACTCCATTTGCATAAGTATATATATAATCACTTGGATACAATAATCCTACATATTGTACTACACTCGTTACATTGTCAACATAAGCAGTTGTACCACGCTCTGACCTATAAGTTAGTGGGCCACTACTAATAGTCACTCCTGCTAAATAAGTTTTGACTTTTGACACCTGTTGCTGTGAAGCAACACTTAAACCTTTTACTGAAGATGTGCTTGTATATTTTCCTGACTGATTAAAATAATCTTCATTCAACAATTTTTGTAGTGACGAAGTGGGCCAATTATTACCAGAATCGTGTGAATTCCAAAGAAGACTCCCAATAGACTCACTTCTTATTATCTTGATTAGTGGTTCTTTATCTTCACTTTCAGTCTCTACTGTAAATACACCGATTATTCTCCAAGTCTCGTCGTTGAATATTATATAGTTGTTTGGTTCATTTCCTATATACCTATAATCTCTTCTCTCTTCTTCGGTCCATCCAATCGTTTGCTCAGCCTCTGGATGGTCGAACGCAAACATCTCCTTCTTATCACCAGACGCATATGTCGTTATACTCGCATCGTTAGCCTTCGCAATCAACATATCTGCACTTGGGTTTGCACTTGTTACTACATCGAAATAAACCGTACACTCGTCGCTCGTCTTAACTTTCAAACTCAATGCTTTTGTACTGGCATTCTGGCTTATCACTCCACCATTCTTGCAACTGCTCTTCTCGGTATTCAAAACGTATCCGTCTGTAGGGAATTTTTTGCCATCACTCAATTGATAATTTCCTTCTTCGTCTTGGATATACATCGCTATCATGCTTCCATTGCTCAAATGGTCTAAAGTAATGCTTTTAGGTTTTTCACTATTCATAAATATTGTTCCTAAACCAAAACCGACTACCAATAAACCAAATCCAACGACTAAATTCTTCTTTTTCATTCTATTCTCCCTCATCATTCTTTTGTGGTATTCTCTCGATTGTGGAATTCTCATGCGATTTTTTAGTATATTCACGATATGTGAATTTGGACTGCACATAAAAACTGTCTATGCTGCACTTAAAGATAAGCGACAACATATACAACATAGTTGCTTTGACATTCCTCGCATCGTCCTCATATGTAAGATAAGTTCTCAAAGACACTCCCAGTCGCTGAGCAGTCTCTTCCTGAGTCATATGGACGCGGTTCCGTTCAGCCCGAATATTGTTCGCTATTTCGCTTCCACTAATTCTTTCCACACTGTACCTCCTAACTATTCTAATTTTAACTCCACATACTGTGAATGTCAATCGAATATACACATTATGTGAAATGTTTTTCTTGTATTGTGCAATTTGTCGTGATATATTATTGACAGAAAAGAGGTAACCTATGAGAAAAGAAGATATATATCTTTCATCAAATTTGAAATACCTTAGAATGATTAACCACAAAACTCAAGAAGAAGTCGCCAAGTATTGCGACAAGAAAAACACGGCTATCAGTAACTGGGAGAAGGGCATAAGGGAACCGGACGCGGTAGACCTAGCAAATTTAGCCGAGTGTTTCAACATCTCAGTAGGAGATTTACTACTCAAAGATATGCGCAATAGTAAATCAGAATCGGAAAAAGACGAACTCGACATCCTATATCATCGATATAAATCTCAACTCTCAGAAAGTGAACGAACTATAATAAAGACTATGCTAGAAGACAAAAAGTCAAAATAAGAAAATATAATCTTTTCACATCCGTCTAGTCGGATGCCTTTTCTTTTACATTCGACCCATAATATGGTATTATATTCATAGAAAAAAGAAGACAAGGTGCCTACTTATGAAAAAATACGAAAAATTAGCCAAGACTATGACATATATCTTTTTTGGGCTGTTGCTACTTTCCTTCACCCAAGACTATTTCATCTTCGACTTTAAGACGACCAAATTTTATGGACTCTTGACGACCATCGTCACGGCCGTCGCGGCCATATTCTACTATGGTTCTATCTCATCTAAAAACGTACGGATATACAAAATATACACGGCCTTCCTTGCTTTTTGCTACTTTCTAACCTTCAACACTATATATACGACCTATACCCAAGACTCCTACCAAATCGTCTTCCTTTGGACCAAAGAAATCATCATAACCTTCGTCATATTTGCCACTTATTTTTTATCCCTCGTTTTATCTAAAAATAAAGACGGCTTCAAACCCTATGGAGTGAGCATTCTCACCGTATTTTCACTTGCAGTATTTGTCGCCATCTCCATCTTCATCGATAGACCCGTCGATATTCGTCCCGGTCTCTATCTTTACGCGGCAACCATCGTCCCACTTCTCGTAAACTTCATTCTGGTGAGAGAAGAAATTGTGAGTGAGCCTTCCGAAAAGATGATAACGAATCCAGTCGATATGTCCGATTCCTACATATTCGCCAATTACCTCGACGGGCTTCCATCCGACTCCGAACTCAAAAACTCGCTTGCCATCATGATAAACAAAACTGACGACCACGAAATGATAATCGATATTTACTCCCAAGAACCGGACACCATTCGTATAGAATACTCCAAAATCAAAAAACTCGAACTTCGCCACGAGCCGCTTCAAATAGAAGAACCCAAGAAAAAAGGCTCTCGGGAGATAGAGAGAGTCTTCATTCTCGGCAAACTCTTAAAAAACCTAGGTGCCGAAGCCGCAAGCGAAGAACTGAGAACTAAACTGGACCGCTACGACGAGGCTCGCCCCCATATAGTAGACCACCTCGTTCTCACCTACGAAAAACAGAAAGAAACGCGAGTCATTCACATATACACCAAAAGCGACCCATCCTTATTTATAGAGACCCTAGAAAAGACGAGCCCTTTTCCTATCGAAAGAATATAGAAAAACCTATATTCTTTTTTCATATGATGGTATAATTAAACCAGAATAGAGGGATAAAAGATGATTAAGTTTACCAATATCACCAAACGATACGATGGAATAGTCGCTCTAGACAATGTCAACTTCGAACTGCCGAACACGGGGCTCATCCTCATCCAAGGACCGAACGGCTCGGGTAAATCGACCATCATGAATCTGATAGGCGCGCTCGACAAACCCATTCTCGGCACGATTACAGTCGACGACCTCGTCATCACCTCCCTTTCGGAAGAAGAACTGACTGCTTACCGCGAAGAAAACGTATCTTTCATCTTCCAATATGGCAACCTCTTCGAAAACATGACTGTCGAAGAAAACATCTGCCTTACCGGAAAATCTCCCCACATGGAAAAAATAGTCGACCTCTTAAACCTGAAAGACTTGCTGCCTAAGAAGGCGAGTGTTCTTTCTGGCGGAGAAAAAGCCCGAGTCGGAATTGCTCGCGCTGTCCTCAAAGATGCCAAAATTGTACTCGCGGACGAGCCGACCGCGGCCATCGACGTAGACTCTAAACAAATAATCTATCGATTACTAAAGAAACTTTCCGAAACGCGACTGGTAATAATCGTTTCCCACGACGACGAAAGAATCGACCTCGACGAAGATGTTCTCATCACGGTCGAAGAAGGCCACATCGCAACTCTCGAGCACAAAAGGGAAACCTCGATTATTCCCGACATCCCTCCATACGAGAACACCTTCGACCTCGTCGCATTTACCAAAAAGAATCTCTACTCGAACCACAAGAAGATGGCTAGAAGTGCCGTCCTGTTGCTACTTTCCTTCTTCACGATTCTACTCGCGACCTCCATGGCGAGACTCGACTTCGCCGAAATGCAAGCTGACACGATGCTTCTAGAAAGAGATACCCACATATATCTAAACAATTACGAGTACATCTCTTTCGGCGACTACCATAAACGCGCTCCTTTCGAAAAAAAGGACTTAGAAGAGCTCCGAACCGATTTCCATGGCGAACTTCTCGTCGGCAAGAAGATAAACATCGAAAACGAATATATTCATCTCGACCTCGACTATAAAGAAGAACCGAGATCTTCGTATTACCGTTTCCAAGTCCGCGAAAATACCTTTTACCCCATCACAGATTCCACTGAAATCGTCTACGGATCTTTCCCCAAAGCCGCGAACGAAATAGTAGTAAACCTTTACTTGGCCGAACTCATGATTCACACAGGTGTGAAAGATATGTCAGGAAATTACTACTTGCCATCCTCTTTACAAGACCTAGTCTCCTCAAAAAGAGAACTGAATCTCGCCGGACGAGCCGTCGTAATCGCGGGAATTTCGAACATGGACCTTGCAAAATATTCCAGTCTCAAAGACACCTTCAATCTGTATCTTCACGACGTGATGGACCAATACCTCGAAAACACATCCGACCACATATACGTGACCGAAGAATTCTTCACTCTCTTCGAAGACTATAAACCGTCCATCGACGAACGCTACATAGTGACTTCCGACCCAGGATACAAAGATGGCAACATCTACCACCCCGGTAAAGACCTCGAATTCACCCCCTTCAAAGAACCGGTCATCCTCAAAAGAACGTATGAAGTCGTAGACCATCTCGAACCGAACGAAATAATCGTAAACGGACTCATTCTCGACATTCTCCGTTTGGGGCCAGATGAGATAATAGGGAAGACCATCGAACTCTATTTCGAAGACACGGAAGATATGACCGTCTCCGACCCCATCGAATTCACCATCGTCGGTATATCCGCGGATAACAACAATTATTTGAATCTCGAAGTGGCAAAAGACTATCTCGTGAGCCCATTTTCGACCGAAGTCGTAGAATACGTCGCCAAAGATAAAAACGAAATAACTCACATTTTGACCAAATACCGAAATCCCGAGGATGGATTTACTTCGACGACGACCTACAGACCTAGCTTCGACTCTATCGAAACCGAATGCCTTGCCATTACTGTTCTCGCGACTATCTTGAGTATCGTCTTCACTTTACTGGGCTTCCTCTTCCTTCTAAACTATGCCTTCTCGAGCATCGAAGAACATCAAAGACACATAGCTATACTTACATCTCTCGGCATAAAAAGAAAGACTATCTTCCGCATGTTTGCCCTAGAAATGATGAGCATATCTTTAAAATCGTACATCTTTGCCCTCGCAGCTTTTATACTTACGAGACCGATAGTAAACGAGCTCGCTCGCTACCTTCTCGCTTTCAAAGTCGACCTTTTGCCAATCGATATACTCGCTATTTTATTGACTCTCGTCCTTATCCTGATTATAGGAACACTTATTACGTCCTTTGCTTTCAAAAAGATGAAAAAGTTCACTCCTCAAGAAATACTAAACGCGGACCTTTAAAACGAAGAAATGATAGGTTTGAAGGAATCTAAAAACCATGCGCCAAAATTCAGATTAGATACTCGCCATATCTAATTTTTTCTTTATATACAAAATGGCTCGGCCGTGCTACAATATAGACAGAATAAAAGAGAGTGGGTAAAGTACTATGTACAAAGTAAAAAACGTGACCAAGAAATTCGGAAATTCGATTGCCCTCGACGATGTATCTTTCGAACTTCCAGAAGTCGGATTTATCGTAATAAAAGGAGCGAATGGTTCGGGCAAATCGACCTTACTGGCATTGCTAGGAGCTATAGACACTATAGACGCGGGCACTATTACTTTAGGTGAAACGAACCTTGGCAATCTTTCCTCTAAAGAACGAGCTCGATTGAGAGAGACGACCATCGACTTTATCTTCCAAGATGGCAATCTCTTCGATAATTTGACTGTTCGCGAAAACATAAACATCGTCGGAACTTCCTCGCGCTTTCAAAACACCGTAAACTTTTTGGGACTTGCCGAATTGCTCGATAAAAAACCAAAAGAACTATCGGGTGGTGAACGCCAAAAAGTTGGCATTGCCCGAGCTCTCATGAAAAATTCGCGAGTTCTTCTCGCGGACGAACCCACCTCGGCCCTCGACGACTCTACGAAAGAAAGCATCTTCAAACTTCTCGCGAGACTCTCGACGAACCACTTGGTCATAATGATAACCCACGACCAGCACCTCGCGGACAAATATGGAAATATGTTTCTTACATTAGATGATGGTCACCTCGTAGATGTTACTATCCGTGCCACAAACGATACTCGCTCCGACGTTCCACTACACCATAATTGCTTTTCAGCCCTAAAATTCTCGCTCAAAAACCTCTTCCAAAACAAATCGAAGGCGATTCGAAACACTAGTGTCATGGTGTTGACCCTCCTCTGCGTACTCATTACGACGACGATTTTCTCTCTCGATTTCGAAAAGATGCACACCGCGACTCTGAAAAGAGAAGGGCAAAGACTCGTCGAACTTGCGAGCTACACCAAAGACGACACCTACGACCCTTTTCGAGGAGAATTCACATTCAAAGACATTCGAACTATAACGGACACTTTGGGGCCGGACATCCCACTCGTCACGGGGCGAACACTTACGGATGAAAACGACTCGAACCTCGGCATTTTATCCATGCCCCAAAATGAATCGGGCAATCTCTACTATTACATGGGCGCCCCTTCTTTTCTAAGTATCGACAAATTGGACAAAGTGATGCTCGGCCGCAAACCTGAAAACGTAAACGAAATAGTCGTGACGTCCTACTTGGCCGAAACCATGCTTGCCCTCGGTTACATGACGAGAACATCCGGATACTATACGCCCACCTCCATCGAAGAACTCTTGACGAATGGAAAGCCGCTTGCGGTAGGAAGATTTGATTTGAAAGTCGTCGGCATCGTAGACGTCGACACGTCCGCCTATGCCTACCTTAAAGACATTCCGTCGTCCCAATACGACGCCCACAAAATGGAAGTTCAAGGCTTCATAAAATACCTTCGGTACGAAGCCCTCGACATATACGTTCTCGACGACTTTTTTACGAATCAGCCGAAATTCATCAATTCGAATTACACCTTCCATATAGAAAACGTCGCCGACGAAGACCCGAAGATATCTTTGGCGACCGAGCCGATAACTCTGGATTCTGGCAATGAAGTTACCCTCGAAGACGGCGAGATAATCGTTAACTCCGAAACTCTAGTTGCCCTCGGGTTCGACCCCACGACCATTACAGAAGAAAAAATCGACCTTCTCATCCAAAAATATGGCGAGCCAGTTCGCGAGCTAGGTGGCCTTTCCGTTCGCGGAATATCGGCCGACGACCGAACATATTTGACCCCGGCCACACTCGAACCTTACCTCACATCGTATAGGACGACATACTCCAAAGTCATGCTAGACTGCTCCGACGATGCGACCTTGAAACGCATCACTCGTGAATACCATCTCGACCGGGGAACTTATCGCTTAACATCTGCCTACAGTGAATTCTTCCTAGATGCCAAGCCCATCGCTCGTAAGATATCTATTGCCGGCCTCGCCATCTCGATTATCTTCGGTATTCTTTCGTTCTTCTTCCTCTTGAACTACGTAAAAGGAAGCATATCACTTCGACGAAAGGAAATCGCGACTTTGCGATGCCTCGGTGTGAAGGACTCGGCAATAGCTCGCATCTTTGCCATCGAAGGAGTTGCCTTATCTTTGCTCTCGTATCTGATATCGTTCGGTCTATTTCTCCTCGTTCGAATAATCGTGAACAATTATCTCTTCGATTTACTTGCTCTTCGCGTCGACATCCTTCCGATTGTGCCAACTTTACTCTTCGTTGTCATAGTAGTTCTTGTCCTCGTAAGTTACCTATTATCTTGGACATCCGTCCACCGTATCTCGAAAATTGAACCTAAAATCGTCTTCCAAAACGAAACACTTTAAAATCACTTTACTTCCCTTTATGGGAAGTTTTTTGTAAACTGAAATGTCGAACTTTACTCCAAATTTACTAACTTTGTCGAAATTTGACTGTATATTGATTTTTAGAGACGATTATTGTATTATCTTTATAATAATAGAAGTATGTCGAACTTGCGACGAGGAAGTGAAAAGATGACCGAAATTAACAAAATAACTGGACTAGCCATAATTGCTCATATGCTTACCCTCATTCTCACCATTTTGACCCTTTCGACCATTTTATTCTCGTGTGTGCATCCCGACTTCGACATATCGACGACCAAAAACATCATCACGACGAATAAAAAAGGAGGCACGAGATGAAGAACACGGCTACGCGCATAAAGCGCAATCTCATCATCATAATCATTTTGACCATCTTTCTATGCCTCATAACATTCACGGCGGCCTATGCGAACGCTCGGGAGTACTCGCACACAATCAATCTAAACGACGGTCTTCCGATAATCGAAGAATACTCGCACAACTTCGCCCCTGGCACCTCGATTGAAAAGGAATTTTTTATTGAAAATCGCGGAGACCAAGCCGTCTACTATCGACTCTTCTTTGAGCACATCGACGGTCCTTTAGGGCAGTACTTGGACGTAGAGATATACGACCACGACGAATTGATATTGGAAGGCAAGATGAAAGACCTCACGAAATCGAACACCCACATACGCGAGAAATACTTGAATGCCCACGAAAGGAAAAACCTGAAGGCGGTATTTACCATGCCGAAAGATGTCGGCGACGCTGCCCAAAACGCCACGGTCGAGTTCGACCTCAAAACGATAGCCACATGGGCTAAAGAAAACTATTGATTCGATTATTAGGAGTATCACATGAAGAAGTTATTACACATTTTAAAAAACATAGCGGTAATTTGCCTAGTCCTCTTTGCCATCGGAATGATGACGTTCACCATCATCTCAGTGACGACCCTAGACAAAACGGACCGAAGCCTCTTCGGCTATAAAGCTTTTATCGTCCTCACGGACTCGATGAGCGCGACCGACTTTGCGGCCGGAGACCTCGTCATAGTCAAAGAAGTAAAACCGGAAACCCTCAAAATCGGAGACATCATCTCTTATCGGTCCACGAACCTCGAGCACTATTACGAAGTCGTCACCCACAAGATAAGGTCTTCGACAATCGACCCATCCGGCAAACCGGGTTTTATAACCTACGGAACGACGACCGGCACGGACGATGAAGAAATAGTCACTTACCAAAACATCCTGGGAATTCACAAAATGACCATTCCGAAAATCGGGACATTCTTCCAATTTTTGAAGTCGACTCCGGGATATATCGTATGTATCCTGACGCCATTCCTCTTGCTCATCTTGATTCAAGCCGTCCACAGCATAACCCTTTTCCGCAAATACAAACGTGAGACGGTCGAAGAAATCGACGAAGAGAGAAAGAGAATCGAGACCGAACGAATAGAGAACGAACTTATCAAACGACAGCTTGCCGACTCGGAAGAAAAAACTAAGAAAATAGAAATTGAACTCGCCAGCCTCAAAAAGAAACTGGCCACAAGCCTTAAGTCCGACGACGCGAAAAATGAGAAAAAAGAAAAGTTCAACTCGCCAAAAACGTCGAACGATGTATCCGTATCCAAAAGTCCGAAAACATCCAAAGCTAAAACGACCACTGCGAAGAAAACCAAAACTACTGTCTCCACTGATGATGAGACGCCATCGAAGAAAAGCACACGGACCAAAAAGACTCAATCTGAGAGCACAGCCAATTCTGAAATTACAGTGAAGAAAACCAAAAAAGATACTTCGGTCACAAGTCCGAAAGAACAGGCTTCGACCGTCAAAAAAGTAGCCAGTTCGACCAAAGAAAAAGTTGCAACAAAAACGGCGACAAAGACCTCGAAAAAAGAGAATGCATCATCGAAGACGACTGCAACATCTACGAAAGCCACTACCAAAAAAGTATCTTCCAAAGATACGAAAACGCAAATCCCATCTAAGAAAAGTTCCAATCAAAAAATCACTTCTACCGAAAAAGATAAGTCCAAAAGTGGCATATCAAAAACGGTTAAACCTCCTAAAGAGGATAAAGATAAATTGAAAGTAAGCAGCTCGGCCAAGAAGACGGCCAAACCTGCTAGAAAAAAAACAAAAGGAGTAACTGAGAAATGAAAAAAAGTAAACACACCAAAAGAGCTCTATTACTGAGCATAACTTCGCTCATGATATGCCTAATCATGCTCGTAAGTTCGACCTTTGCATGGTTTTCCGATACGGCCTCGAGTGGTCGCAACAAAATAGAAGCGGGCAACCTCGACGTCGAGTTATATCGATTGACCGCAGACGGCGAAAAAGAACTCGTAACAGAAGATACTCGCCTGTTCGATATCGAACTATGGGAACCCGGCGCGGTCGTTTACGAGACCTTCGAAGTAGACAATCTAGGCGACCTCGCTTTAAAATATCGGTTAGCTATAAACATTGTCAGTTATAATACCATAAAAGATAATGGAAAATCGCTCAAAGATGTACTTCAAGTAAATGTCATAAACGGAGAATTTACTGGCAATAGAGAAGATGTCTTTGCTTTAGAAGATCCATTTCTACTACCCAATTTTCAAAAACAAGGTATTCTAAATACTCGCGAAGCGAGCAATAAATTCACCGTTTTCATCTATTGGCAACAAAACAGTGATACTGACAACGATTATAACTTGAACAACAATCGTACTACAGACGACGGCGAACCTCTATTCGTCGAACTCGGAGTCGACTTGACGGCTACTCAAAGTCCGAGTGAACAAGATAGCTTTGGAATCGATTACGACGACACGACTAGCTACATAGAAGTCGGCACGGCAGACGAATTTCTAAACAATATCTACTTCGCTAGTGGCGACCAAGGAGTCAAACTTACGAACGACATCTCTTTCCCATACTACATTCCCTATAGCATAGATGGAATCACCAAAATCGACCTGAACGGTCATACCATTTCGACATCGGTCGATACGGGCTCGTTAGTACCGGAAAATACGACTACCATCATCAAAAACGGCAAAATAAATCTCCGTCACAGAAGTGTCGACCAATCGGGAATCGACGTCGGTAAGAACAGTACTTTAATCTTAGAAAACGTCGAACTCACCAACAATACGGCGGCCGGAATTTTCGCAAGAGGAGATTCGACTGTCACTATCCTCGACTCTAAAATAACTACCTACGGTTTTGCTATTACCACTAACGCATCGAATTCTTCGTTTCATAACCCGACTATCAATATCGTAAATTCGACTATTTCCGGCATGGACGACGATAATGGAGCCAAAACGGCCATCTTAGTAAACGTTCCTTGTCATCTGTCCATCGAAAACTCGACGATTAACGGCTTTATGCAGGGAATCATCGTTCGAGGCGGTACGGCGAACATCGAAAACTCGACGATTACGAACACGGTTAACGAAACGGTCGCCACCAATTTCGCACCGAGCACTTTCGCTAACAAAAATTGGGGAAGTGGAAACGAACTTCCAGCCGCAGCTCTCGTCATCGGAAATAAAAGCGATAAATATCAATATCCAGCCGAAGTCACTCTCGTAAACACCAAAATAATTTCTACCGTTACGGGTTCTACGACTTTACCAGATATCTACATGTTTGGTAATGCAACCGCTGGAATGGGCGCAACACTAACTTACGACGAATCTTCGAGTGTCGGCAACATCGAACGAGGAAACGAGTTTACGAGCGTTTCCACCCCAGGGAGGCCATGATAATGAAAAAAAGTCAAAATACTAAAAGGGCTCTGATATTCAGTTTTATCTCGATACTTATATGTGGGCTGATGCTGATTGGTTCGACCTTCGCCTGGTTCACAGACTCGGCCATAAGTGGCAAAAACATGATAAAAGCCGGTAATCTCGATATCGAATTCTACCATTCGAATGCAACTAAAACCAAAGAAAAAATAGAAAGCGACACTATGCTCTTCGCAGTCGATTATTGGGAACCGGGAGCCATCGCCTACGAAAACTTCGAAATTGCCAATGTCGGCGACCTAGCCTTAAAATACCGCTTCGAAATGAGCGTCGGCAACTTCAATACTGTCGTAAATAGTGGGAAGTCGCTCAAGGATGTCCTCAAAGTAGCCATAAGGGAAGGGGACGAATTTACGGGCAGTAGAGAAGACGCCCTCAAACTTAACTTCGATAAAACCCTAGCGGACTTCGAAAAAGAAGGCATTCTCGCTCCCGAGGGAACGAAAAGTAACTTCACGGTCTTCGTCTATTGGGAACCTACCGAAAACGATAACGACTACAACCTCAATAATGGGCGCGTATCCAGTGACAACAATCCACTCTTCATCGACCTAGGGGTGTCGTTGATTGCCTCGCAAAGCTCGTACGAATCGGATACGTTCGGAACGGATTATGACGACACGGCGACATATAAAGAAGCCGCGACACTCGAAGAATTTATCACTCTAATAGAAAACGCCACGAAAGACGAAGGAGTCAAACTTACGAGTGATATCACAATCGAGAATGCTATCCCTCAAAGCAAAAGTGGAATAACTAGAATAGACCTGAACGGACATACGATAAAAGATGCGACCATTTCGAGTACACTAATCGATAACGGCAACCGAATGATAATAAAAAATGGCAAAGTAGAACTCGCCCAAAACAATTATACTGACTCCATCATAAAAGTCGCAAACGGCTCGACGATAACTCTCGACAATGTCGAATTTACAGTCGCCGAAAAGGGTACAGCGATTCTCTTAGAAAACCAAAACTCGACCGCCAACATCGTGAACTCGTCTATAACGTCGACTGGATATGCCATCACGACCAACGCCTCGACCGAAATGCACCACGGAATATACGTAAACATCAAAAACTCGACGATTAACGGCAGTATGGCCGGAGGAGGAACGCCTATTTTGATAAACGTCCCTTCTACTACTACAATCGAAGATTCCACCATCAATGGATATTATCATACGATATTCGCTCGTGGTGGGACGATGACGATTAAAGATTCCACACTCAATCTGACCGTCGGAAGTTACATAGAACCTTGGATGACCTACTACGATGACGGCAAAGACTGGAAAAGCGGAGATGTGGCGCCGATTGCGGCACTAGTAATCGGCAATAAGAAAGAGGATTCTTACCAATATCCGACAAACGTAACCCTAATTAATACGAAGATAACTTCCCAAAACGATGGAACTACCGCAGTCGTTCCTCCGACAGTCTTCATAAACGGCAATAGTGGTGTTGGCCTCGGAGCCACCCTCACATACGACGACCAAAGCGAAGTAGGGGAAATCATTCGCGGAAACGAATACGTCACGGTAAACGGACGATAGCTACTTGCAAAAACGCGACAATCTGTTATAATAACGACAAAATTTAATGATAATTTAAGGAGTAATTATGGAAAAGAAAAAAGAAAGAGAAAATAATACTAAAAACGCCCTCATCTTGAGTATCACACTCATAATCATTTCGGTCATCCTCTTGGTCGGTTCGACCTTCGCTTGGTTTACCGATTCGGCAACCAGCGGCCGCAACAAAATAATGGCTGGTAACCTCGATGTCGACATCGAATATGCCCCATTGGATGCCGCCAGGGATTCGGAAGGAAACATCCTCGAAACCGAATGGAAAAAAGTCGAGCCCGACGCGAGCATTTTCAAATCGGCCGATGACACTCTTTGGGAACCGGGACATACCGAAATAGCCTATCTTCGCATCAAAAACACCGGTAACCTAGCTCTCAAATACGATTTCACGATAAACGCCTTCGGTGATGCCGATGGCGGAGCTGAAAAAGAATATACGAACACGACCGGAACCAAATTTAAACTGTCCAACTATCTCGTTTTGAACCAGACTACATCTACTGCCACTCAAGCGAGAAATGCCTATTGGATATACGACGATGTGACGACGCCGGACGTCGACGAAGAACTAGATAAAATGGGGAATTTGAGTGCTTCGAGCCAAGGAGTCGTCTTGAATCCGAACGAATCTACCGTTTTGACTCTCGCCGTCTACATGCCAACCAAAGTCGGAAACGAAGCCAATCAGATGACGAGCAAAATTGCCGAAGAAGGAAAACCGGAACTTTACTTCGGTATAACGATAACTGCTAGTCAAGCCGAAAAAGAAAGCGACACTTTCGGTAACGACTACGACGCGAACGCAAACTAAAAAAATAAGTCTTCTCAAATATTGAGAGGGCGACCAAAGGGCACAAAAGATTTTATGCCTTTTGTTCACTCGAGATTTAAAAGGAGAAATGCTACTTGAAAAAAGACGAAAACATACTGCTACTACTGTTGCCTTCCTTCATAGGACTAACTGTGTGCGCACTATCCCTAATCGGTCTCACCCTCGCTTGGTTTAAAACGAACATGACCTTGAATACTCAAAGCATCGTGGCCGCGAACTTCGCTCTTTCTACATCCATAAAGACCACCAACGGCATCGATGTAGCTTCACTCGACCGTACGTACGATTTGATGCCCGGTTCGTATACGGTAAGCGTCTTGCGGACGGGAACGAGTACGACTTCGATAGGGTATGCTCTCATAAAAATAGGCGACTTCGTCTACCATTCGGCTCCTCTCGAAAAGGACACACCTATAACTTTTACTGTCACCCTAGACACGGCGATGAAAGTCGAATTCTTACCGATATGGGGCACGCCCGAACTCGATGACCAAAACAAAATTGCCGATGGCTCGTCCATCGAAATAATACTTGAGCCCCCTGTAGAAGAACCTATCGACCCGATTGAAAATGAAGACACCACTCGAACGGAATTAGCTCCAGAAGCATTCGAAGAAGAAAAAGGAGAAAAAGAATTGGATACCCCTGAAAATATTTCAGAATGAGGAGAAACAAAATGCTGAACATCACCGAACACAAAATACATACCACGATAACGAAAGTGACCAAAACTTACGAGAATGCCATAAAAATCATTCGCGAAAAGCCGGGATGCGAAAACGTCGAAATGGCCAATCTTGCCGACATTTATAAAGACCAAGTTGCCGCACTCGTCTCATTCTATAGAACTCGAGGCCTATCTTATTACGACTCCCTTTTATCCGTACCGATCGACCATTACTTCGTCCATCTCATGCTTCTCGGAAACGACATCATCGAAAAAATGGTCCAACCTCCAAACGACCTCGATGCCATAGAAGAAACCGATTATCTTCTCGACCTTCTCACGGACTACGACGATATAACGGCCAAAATCAAGGCCTTTACCATCGAAACTCATCTTGCCGAGGCCGTCGCCGAACACAAAAAATACAATCACCTCTATAAAGACGACCCCTACGAAGACGAAGGATTAGAAGTCATAAAATGTTTCCAAGAAGAACTCGAAGATTTGGGACTATCTCCTCGCATCTTAGATGAATTCGATTCTAAGAACGACCTGTTGACACCTCCCATTCGTACCAAGGAGGAATATGCTAATCTTCTCGGCAAAAAACTTGAACCCTTCGTAGACTATATACGAAGATGCATATTTGGCATCGGTAACGTCATGGATTGCAATTGTGACATCCAAAATGCAGGAACCGTCTTTCAAAATGAGACAGAAAACCTCGTAAAACTCTTCGAGAAACATAATCTCGACTACTACACATCGGCTCTTCGAAATCCAATTGAAAACTATCTAGTCACCCTTCTCGAAAACGCCACCCTCGTCATGAACGAAATGTGGGACGAAATAGGAAAAATACCCCTAGTAAGTGGCACAGAATCCTACCTTGAAAAACTTGTAGACGCCTCGGATTCCTATCACAATACGACGGGCTACCTGGGCAACGACTACGATTGCAACTTGGCAGTCAAAATTTACTATGACAGGTGCTATGCAATCGTATCCACTTTCAAAAAAAGATACGACCTGTTTCTCGACGCTATAGCATATTTTGACATTGAAGGAACTCTTCCCACAGCCCTAGAATGTGACCTGCATTACAGGACCTCACAAACCGTAAGGGCCGCGAACGATATATACCTAATCTCGCCTGATATAGACATCGTCAAAGCCTACCAAAGAGAACTCGAAACTCTCGGTTTATCGCCTTTAGTTCCAGTGATGAAAGAAGTGATGGTCAAAGACCCATTTCGAAAAAAATTCTGAGTATTGCTCGTCGCAATACTTTTATATTGTAAAAATTTACACAACTGAAATCATCCGCTTACAGTCGCGTATTTTCTCATCCACTCCCTCATATAATTACTCGGTGAAACTATGTTCAATTGGAAAATAAACACGCGAGTTAGAATAGTATTTTTGGTTGTATCTCTCATCTTTATCGTAGTCATTCTAAAAGTATTCTATATCGAAGTCATACAATACGACAAACTCTCTTCACTAGCCGACAGCCTCTGGAGCCGGAACTTGCCCATCACGGCCGACCGCGGAGACATATACGACCGAAACGGAAAAGTGATTGCTACGAACATCACGACGACATCTCTCGTCTTCATCCCGAACCAAATAACGGACAAGGAAGCTGTCGCCCGCGACATAAGCTCGATACTCGGAGTCGAATACGACGACATCCTTGCGCATGCTTCCAAAAAAGCTTCGATAGAAAGAGTCCACCCCGAAGGACGCCAACTCTCTTATGAAATTGCCGAAGAGATAAACAATCTCAATTACGACGGAGTCTATCTCGTCAAAGAATCCAAGCGAACCTATCCTTACGGTCAAGTCTTGAGTCACGTTCTCGGGTATGTCGGCATAGATAATCAAGGTCTGAGTGGACTAGAACTAAACTACGACAAATACTTGACCGGACAAGACGGAGCCATAAAATACTTTTCCGATGGCAAGGGGCATCGTCTCGACATGGAAGAAGTGTACGTCGCTCCTCAAAGTGGAATGAACTTGACCTTGACTATCGATTTGGACCTCCAACTTGCCATCGAGCGCGAACTCAACAATGTCATGGACATGTATTCTCCCGAAGATGCACTCATCCTTGCGATGAGTCCAAAAACCGGAGAAATACTCGCCATGGCCAACCGTCCGGCTTTCGACCCGAACTCTTATCAAGACTATTCGGTCGAAACTATAAACCGCAACTTGGGCATTTGGAAAACCTACGAACCTGGAAGTACGTTCAAAATCGTGACTCTCGCGGCTGCCCTAGAAGAAAAAGAAGTCAACCTTTTCGAAGACACTTTCTACGACTCGGGCTCCGTTCAAGTCGAAAACGCTCGCATCAAATGCTGGAAGAGTGGGGGACACGGCGCCCAAACCTTCCTCCAAGTTGTCGAAAACTCTTGCAACCCTGGATTCGTCGCCCTCGGGCAACGGCTCGGAACCGAAAGACTCTACAACTACGTAAACGCCTTCGGATTCGGCAAAAAAACGGGCATCGACCTGAACGGAGAAAGTACAGGCATCCTTTTCTCCTTGGATAGAATGGGTCCAGTCGAGACGGCCACGACCGCTTTCGGTCAAGGAATAAGCGTCACTCCCATTCAACAAGTTCGTGCCGTAAGTGCTGCCATAAATGGAGGCGAGCTACTGCACCCTTACATAGTTAAAACCGTAAGCGAGCCCGAAACGAATGCGACCATCGTGGAAAATATCAAAACAGTCGACTCCCAAGTTATCAGCAAAGAAACATCCGACATGGTCAAATATGCCCTCGAAAGCGTCGTCGCGAACGGAAGTGGCCGCAATGCCTACATCGAAAACTATCGAGTAGGTGGCAAAACCGGAACGGCCCAAAAAGTCGAAAATGGTGTCTACCTTCGCGGCAACTACATCCTCTCCTTCATAGGATTCATGCCTGCGAACGACCCCGAAATAGTCGTATATGTTGCTATCAACAACCCCAAAGGAGTCACCCAATACGGAGGAACTGTCTCGGCGCCGATTGCCCGAAACGTCCTCATGACGGCCATCGACCTCTACGGGTTTGCCCCTGATACCGAAGGTATGACCAAAGAATACAGATGGTACGAAGATTCCTACATCAAGCTTCCCGATGTCCGAGGAATGTCCACCAAAGATGCCACCAAACTTCTAAAAGAATTCAAACTCGAATACTCCAGCTCTGGCGATGTCGTCCTCTATATGAGTCCCGAACCCGGTTACTACGTCAAAAAGGGTGGAACGGTCAAACTGATGTTAAAAGAGTAGTAATAGTCATCGATTAATGGTGACTTCTCAAACTAAATGCCCGTCAAATCAAAAACGGGCATTTAGTTTGAGAATTCACACACAACATAAAATTTCACACAAAACCTTGACACACCTCAAGAATTATCGTAAAATGTACGAAGTGTCTTAAAGAGGGGTGAATAAAATGACTAAGAAAATGAACACGCGCGCTCACAAGAAAGCGCTCAAAAAAGCGCAACAAAAAACGAAG
Source organism: uncultured Muribaculaceae bacterium (assembly GCA_964472425.1). Classification (GTDB taxonomy): domain Bacteria; phylum Bacillota_I; class Bacilli_A; order RF39; family UBA660; genus RUG11867. The sequence continues at coordinate 29,650 of CAYYLF010000005.1, forward strand.
CGTAACACATACGCCAAAATGAACAAAAAAATTGCCAAACGCCAAAATGAAAGTCTAAAAGTACAGTTAGATACCTTACTAGAAAACATATCGACTGCTTTTACCAAGACCAAAGCCAAAATAAATGTGGCTATTGCTAACTTCAAATACAACTTGAAAAGACCTTTCCTCTCTAAAAAGGAAAGTGAGCCGAAAGAAATCAGTCTTTACGACCTCATAGAAGGGTATGCCTATAGACGACAAATAAGTCTTGCCCTTGCTAGTATTCTTATACTAAATGCCATCTTCTCTTCGGCCTCTCGCTCGGTTACTTCGCATTTGAATGGCGACGAACTAGAAGTTGAACCTGAAATACTGAGTGTACTTACCGATGAAGAATTAGAATTCATGGAAAACCCGGACGAAGTTTTAGAAGAAATATTCGAAGTGACAAAAACGGTGACCATCGAACGTTCTCTGACCAGCTCTTTAGCTGATGTAGAATCGGAAGTGCTCCATTATCGACAAGGCGAAACAATCGATTTCACAGGTGACATGTTCGCTTATGCTGCTCCTGCCCAAGAATCATCTGAGCCACACGAACTCACCAACGAAGAAAAGGTCGCTATCATTCTCGACAAATACGGCATAACACACGACCAATTTCTTTTTATCGTGGCGGTCGTTCTTCTCGAAGCGGGCGAAAATTTCTACGAAGAATGCTACAACGTCGTAAGCACACTCTTCAATCGCATTTCCAGTGCTTCTTGCATAAACTTCGTAAACAACAGAATGGGTGAAGGCACGGGTGTAAGCCTCTATTGCCAAGCCATCTGTCCCGGTCAATACACCGTTTCCCGTGAAAAAGTAAATTGGCTCATGCAAACCGATATGACTGTATATGCAGGGTATCAAGCCGTCATAGACATGCTCTATTCTGGCGTACCGTCCCATGACTACTACAGATTCGTCGCACCTCACTTGAGCTACAAATACGACTGCGTTCCGCTCGTCACTGGAGGTAATTATTACTTTGCCGTCGTGTACAACCGTATTCCACTCGAAGATATTCTACCGAACTACGGCAAATATATCGAACAGGAAAACGCTCAAGTGGAAGAAAAAGTACTGACTCTCGAACCTGCCAATTGATTGACGATTAGCAAAACTATAACTAATCGTCATTTATTATGAAACGATAAACCGTTAAGTAGGCGTAAAGTTTAACCGAAATACATAGAATTAAATGTCTACGAGATGTATAATTAATTAACGAGGTGTAAGTTTATATGTTAATACTAGCGAAAACGACGCTTGCTATTATGTTGGGATTTGTAATTTCTGTAATAGTAGGTTTCATATTGATACCGATTTTGAAAAAAATCCAATTTACCCAAAAGATAAACACACTCATAAACGAAAGACACATGAAAAAACAGGGCACACCGACACTCGGTGGACTGATATTCATAATACCGGTCATCTTAGCTCTCATTTTATTGTATATACGAGGAAGCATCACGATATCGCACAACCTCGTCATATTGGTATTCGTCTTCTTGAGCTATGCCGCCCTAGGATTCCTAGACGATTTCCTCAAAATGAAAAGACACGACGAGATAAGTGGAAACGAAGGGCTCAAATCTTGGCAAAAATTCGTACTTCAAGTGCTGATTGCCATCGTTTTCTACTTTATCTATAGAAGTTATGGAGGAACGGGAGACCTAACTTTGAGCTTCTTCGGATGGAACTTCCCGATGGGCTGGGCCTACGGACTGTTCATTCTGCTAGTTCTCGTCGCGACTACGAATGCAGTCAACATCTCGGATGGCCTCGACGGCCTCGCTGGAGGACTGTCCATCTGTGCCTTCGCTGCTTTCGGCCTAATGGCCTGGAACACGACTTGGTGCGAAGGATATCAAGAACTGGCCATATTTGCTTTTCTACTTATAGGAGCCTTGGGAGGATTTCTGCTCTTCAATGCTCACCCCGCCAAAGTATTCATGGGTGACACGGGTTCTCTAGCCCTAGGCGGAGCCCTTGCAACTCTCGCCATACTTACGAGACACGAGTTCTCATTAATCTTAGTCGGCGGAGTATTCGTAGTAGAAACACTATCCAGTTTGATACAAATAATCGCCATCCGCAAATTCAAAAAAAAGGTCTTCTTGAAAGCCCCACTTCACCATCACTTCGAAGAACTCGGATGGGACGAAGTCGACATAGTGAGACTCTTCTGGGCCGCGGGATTCATCCTCGCCATGTTCGGAATAATATATGGCGTATGGTTATAACGACTGTCAAAGGACAGTTTTTTAATTGAAACAGTTCAGATTCGAACTCTAGTGCTATTGATAAATCATTATTTTAAATAAAAAGAAGCACTCAATAGTACTCTCAGTCTAATTGATTGTCTTGTCACTTCGACTTGACATTTTCTTTTTCTAACATACTTTTGGGATATGGTCTTCTGTCATCTGTTCTTCCAATGAGGTAATCGACCGACACATTATAATAACTTGCGAGCATATCCAACTTATCGATAGGCATCAACCTTATGCCTGTCTCATATCGAGAATAGACGACCTGAGAAATCTTCAAAACTTTCGCGACTTCTACCTGTTTTAAATCCCTATCTTCTCGTATTTCCTTCAATCTCAATATATTCACATTCAACACCTAATCTTTACTATTAACACTATTTTATCTATTCGCACTATTTCCACTTGATTTTATAACTAAACAGTTATAAAATATTATCATAAAATACTAGGAGGAATAAACGTGAAAAAGAAAAGAGCATTTATAGTAATTGTCGTAATTATATTCAGTTTTTATTTAGGGACGATTTACAACAAAAATCAAACCCAAATAAAAAGCATCACTCACCACGGCGATAGCATGATAGCGATGTACATACAGGATGAGGATGGGAACTATAATTTGAGTGACGCTCAAAAATTTCCTACAGATGGATACGTGTTGAATACCGAGAAAAGTAGTTGCAAGAATGGAGGAAAGATAGCTCAAAATGCCAGTACAAAGGCTCTGAGTCTGAAAGTCAAGACGAGCGATGAGTGTACAGTTTATTTCGACATCGTTACTAGCGCAAATCCAAGTGCAGATATGTTAATTGCGAAAGCGAACGATGCAAGTGTAACTACATATACATCAGGAAATAAGAAAGAAATGTTCGAGTTCGACCATCCAGAAGCAACTCAAACGACCGGATGGAGCGAAGAAGAGAGAAAAGATTACAGGTACATAGGAAACGAACCAAATAACTATATAACGTTCAACGACGAGACTTGGAGAATTATAGGAGTATTCACAGTCGAGAATGAATCTGGAGAAAAAGAACAGCTAATGAAAATAATAAGAGACCAATCTATAGGTATTTTAAACTGGAATTCAAGTGACGTAAACGAATGGAGTACAGCATCATTACAAAAATTATTAAATGGAGATTATTATAATCAAACAGGAAGTTACACTAGTACAGCAAGTGTGAAAGGGTTAAGTACTACAGCACGTTCACAAATAGCGAAAGTGAAATGGTATTTAGGAAGTACAAGTGCATACTCAGGACTAGGAGGTCCAGACTATTATAACTTTGAGAGAGGAACGACAGTATATAGTAGCCATACGACGAGTATTATACAAAATGTAGGTCTAATGTATCCAAGTGACTATGTATATACATATGCAAAAGGAGTAAATGATATATGTTACACGAATGGATATAATTGTAATCACGGAATCTCAAGTGCAGGCTGGTTGTTTAACGGTGCTGATCAATGGACTTTGTCACCTTTTGCAGACAGTAGATCTCATGCATTCCATATATACGCTAACGTAAGCATAGACTTTGTGAATGGTATAAACGGATTGCCGGTTCGACCGGTAGTCTTTCTGGACTCCAAAATCGCCATAACAGGCGGAGACGGCTCTGAATCCAATCCATACACCCTCAGCCAGGACTAAACTTTAAACCTCAACACCCATTGAGGTTTTTTTCATTTCATAGTATAATCTTGCTAATAGATAAGGAAGTGAGAATATATGACCATCGACGTATGTGGAGACCCCGACTTACTTAGAATAATGCTTCTCGTAAACAACATACTAACCATAGTAAAAATCTCCCTTCCTTTGATTATAATCGTTTTAGCAACTATAGATATTGGAAAATCGTCCATGCGAGGAGACCAAGGAGAACTCAAGAAAACCATAATAAAAAGTGGCCGGCGCCTCCTTTCAGCCATCATCGTTTTCTTCATTCCGACTATCATTGCAGTCGTCTTCGACCTCGCCGGTCGTAGCACAGAATTCACCGATTGCTTCACGAATGCGACCGAAGAAAACGTCAAAGCGGTCAACCTTCGCCGAGCTGAACTTGCCCTCATCGAGGCCGAAAGTTCCCTCGAAGAAAATGACTATTCCACAGCTTACACCTACATCTATAACCTGATGGAATGCACCGAAAAAGAAAACTACATCGAAAGATTAAAAGCCGTTCGCTTGACCCTCAACAACAAACAGCAGAATACGGTGTACGTTCAACCTAAGAAAAAAAATCCTAGCTCCAACAACAATCACGTCACCCAAAGTGGGAAACTTGCCGTAGTTGGAAGTTATGTTTCGTCTGGCACAGCTAAAGCTAAAGCCGGAGTCAAACTCAAAACTGAACCAGATCCATCCGCAGCCATCAACTACTGGAGCCAGTATATCAACCCGGACAACTTTATCTATCCGAAAGACGAAACCACTGGACTTCCTCTCGGCGCTTGGCCTAAAAATTACGAATCGATTCCGACTCAATTGTCGAATTTCAAAACCTATCAAAATGGCAAGATAATATTTCCAGTCACCCCGACGAATGGCCAATACCACTTCGTATATCAACACGTCGGAATAGATATCATGGCCGAAATAGGGACGCCAATCTACTCGCCGGTCGATGGAAACCTCTACTATTCCGAATGGGGTCAAACTGTCAATACGGGAGGAGATGAAACGGCCTATACGGTGAGCATCAAACTCGACAAGCCGTTCTCCTATAATGGAGTGACAGTAAACACGGTATTCCTGACTCACATGTCCGGCATCAGATATCGATGCCCGTCCGGTAAATGCAAACGGCACGTAAAACAAGGTGAGCTAATCGGATTCGTAGGCACGGCTTCGGGCTCGGCCGAATCCATAGGATACGCTCCCCACCTCCATATGACTTACTATCAAGTCACAAACTACAAAGGCGGGCTCAAGACGACCGCGACCGAAGCATTATACGGCATACCGACTAAAACCGGCGAATACGCCATCAAAGCAGGTGAATGAGATGAATAAAATAAAAAAATTTGTTTTCGTGTTACTGATAGTCTTCACCATGTCCGGATGCATTCAAAAAAATCGAGATTACTACGACCACGTCGCGAACACCATCATTTCGTTTTATAGAACTAGTACCTATGACGAAAAGAGCATCCATAAAGACGACCGAGAAATAATAAAAAAGTACCTATCCACACTTACACACCAAGACCAAATAGTCGATATCGGAGATTATGTCGACATGACCCTGCCTTCGAACGAATCGAACTCGTCGGAGCTTACGAGCGAAAATGGAACTTGCTACATGCCATTCAGTACCTTAAAATCTAAATTTGATGCCTTCCATCAAACCGACCCGACCTCGGTAATCGGAGCCTACTATACGGTTACTTGTAATGGATACTATGCGGTTTTGAAAGAAGACGACTTTTACCCGGACTATGCGGACACCATCACGAACCCCGTCTACAACTATGTCTTACTCAAAATACTCAAAACCGATGAAGGATACAATTACATCTACAGTTCGACTTACAATGGCTCGGGGCTTTCCCTAGAATTGAAAATACAAAATGGTCGCATTGTGACGATAGATACGACGGATGTCGACCCTTATAATTATATAGAAGAGGATGCCTGATTGCATTCTTTTATTTTCGCATTCGAGGTCTTTTTTTATACATCCAAAACTAAAATTTATATAGGTGGTATCATTGAACAAAAAACCTTCGAAAATACTTAAATACGTCGTACTAGCCTTAGCTGCCTTCGGAGCGATAATGATATACTCCGCCTCGAGCATATGGGCTGAATACAAATTCGGAAACGAATACAAATTTTTCATCTCTCAAGTCGTCTTCTTAGGTATCGGATTCGTCCTCATGAACGTACTTTCCAAAATTGATTACCGTATATACGAAAAATACGCCAACCACATTCTTTTCGTTTGCTTGCTATTGCTGATTCTTGTTCTCATTCCCGGTATAGGTTCTGTCCGAAACGGGTCAAGAAGTTGGTTCGGAATAGGTGGCTTGGGAGTTCAACCGAGCGAACTTTCGAAAATCGGATTGATTATCTTTACCTCGAAATATCTCTCCAAGAATAAAACCGAAATGCGAAGCATAAAATACGGCATTCTCCCGATTATGGGCATGATTCTCTTGTTCTTTGGACTCATAATGCTCGAACCAGATTTCGGCACGGGCATGGTCATCACGGTCACCCTCGTCGTCATGATATTCATATCCGAATCGAAAATATCCTTCTTCGTGGGCTGTGGAATAGTAGGACTGCTCGGAATAGTCGCCCTCATAATAATCGCCCCGTATCGAATGGCGAGAATCGTTTCCTTCCTAAACCCGTGGACCGACCCGCTAGGAAGTGGATTTCAAATAATCCAGAGTCTGTATGCCATCGGACCGGGCGGTCTTCTCGGGATGGGTTTCATGAAATCGCGACAAAAATATTTCTACTTACCGGAACCTCAAACAGACTTCATCTTTTCGATTATAAGCGAAGAATTCGGTTTTCTAGGAGTTCTAATCGTCTGTCTATCTTTCTTTACGATATTTTACTCTTCGATGAAAATATTCTTCAAAACTAAAGACCTCTTCGGCAAATATCTCGTCTTTGGACTATCTTTCGGCATAATCCTACAGGCCATTTTGAATCTCGCCGTCGTCGTAGGATTGGTGCCAGTCACAGGTGTAACTCTTCCATTTCTCTCTTATGGAGGTTCATCTCTTTTGGTCAGTATGACCTCTATAGGTATAATCTTGAGTGTCCATAATCACCAGTAAAAGCCTTAAAATTACGACAAATTGTAAATGTCACCGGTCGCCTTGACATGGCCATCTAGCCTTGCTATAATGCGGATATAGGGAGGTTTTGGTTATGAACGAACTAACGATAACTACGACAAAAAATATAGAAAGCATGATTCACGAGATTAGAGGACAACGAGTCATGTTAAACTCCGATTTGGCCATGCTTTATGGAATTGAAACTAAAAGAATAAATGAGACTGTAAAAAATAATAAAAATACATCCAGAAGTTTTGTGCTGGAAACTTACCGATAAAGAAAGCGAAGCTTTTTTGGTCGACAATATCGACCAAAAAAAGGTAGAAACTCGAGGCGGGAAATTTAAAAATCCCCGAGTATTTACAATGCAAGGTATAGCAATGCTACTTAAGATTATGAGAAATCCAAATGTCAAAGAAATGACCTCACTCATCATAGAAGCTTTTTCCAAATTGACTAAACCAAATATCACAGATGCTCCTAAAATAGAGGGATTAATCCACACTGTGAGAGGAAAAGAAGTCATGCTAGATATCGATTTGGGAGAACTTTATCAATGTAAAAATGGAAGCAAAACCATAAATCAAGCAGTCAGAAGACACATCGAAAGATTTCCCGATGATTTCTGTTTTCAACTGAATATGGAAGAGGCTTTATCAATTTCAAAGTCCCAACTTGGGACTTTGAACGATGTCGGTAACAGGCGTGGAATGAATATCAAAAAGTTGCCATATGCTTTCACTGAACAAGGAGTAGCCATGCTCGCGACCATTCTTAGAACTCCCGTGGCCACCCTAGTAAGTATCCAAATCATGAGAGCTTTCATCGTAATGAGGAAATATATATCTTCTAATCTGATAGAACAAAGATACCTATACAATCAAGTCCTGAGAAATACATACGCGATTAGCAAAAATGCCGAAGATATAAAACTTCTCCAAGAAACATTCTCCAACTTCGAAGAAAAGAAAAAAATAAACGAAATCTACTTCGAGGGTCAAATATACGATGCCTACTCGAAACTTACAGATATAATGAAAGAAGCCAAAAAGAAATTGACGATAGTAGACGGATATGCTGACAAATCGGTGCTCGACATGATAAGTAGTATTTCCGTTCCAACCACTTTGATAGTTAAAAATAAGGGATTACTGAAAGATTTGGACATTCAAAAGTACACTTTACAATATGACAATCTGACCGTCATACGTAATGACACTTTCCACGACAGATATATAATCGTAGACGATTACAAAGTCTACCACTGTGGTGCGTCTCTTAATCACGCCGGCAGCAAAGTGTTTGGCATAAACGTATTGGAAGATGAAGAAATAATTGCCTGTCTCTTATCCAAACTAAAAACGACTTCTTTTCCTTCTTGACTTGGAGTTGGGTCCATGGTGTATAATTGATACTATAAGAAAGGAAAGATTGATAATGGAAAAATCGAAAGTTTATTTTACAAAGAATATTTCATCTGAAAGTCTAGTCAAAGTGTATGATGCCCTCGGAATAGAACTTCCAGGCAAGGTGGCAGTCAAACTTCACTCAGGAGAACACGGTAACAAGAACTACCTAAAACCGGAGTTCATCAAAGACCTCGTCGAACACGTACACGGAACGGTCGTCGAATGTAATACGGCTTACAATGGAGCTAGAAACACGACCGAAAAACACATCGAACTCATGAAGGAACACGAATGGAGCAAGTACTTCGATGTCGATATCATGGATGCAGAAGGTCCAGACATGGAGCTCGCTATTCCAAATGGAGAACAAATCAAAAAGAACTTCGTCGGCAAAAATCTTGCAAACTACGACTCGATGCTAGTTCTTTCACACTTCAAAGGACACGCCATGGGCGGATTCGGTGGAGCCCTCAAACAGCTCTCTATAGGAGTTGCCTCATCTTACGGAAAAGCCTACATCCACGGAGCAGGAAAGGCCGAAGGAAACTACTTCGCGACCGACCAACTCGCTTTCGTCAAATCGATGGGCGACGCAGCTACGAGTGTTCACAAACACTTCGAGAGAAAAATTGCCTACGTAACTGCGATGGTCAACATCTCCAAAGACTGTGATTGTGATGGAAATGCCTCTGCACCATGTATGGAAAACATCGGAATACTTGCAAGTACGGACCCAGTAGCCATCGACAAAGCTTGTCTCGACCTCGTCTATGCCAGCAAAGACCAGGGAAGAGATATCCTAATCGAAAGAATCGAATCGAGAAAAGGACAAGAAATAATCGAAACCGCTGCCAGATTGGGAGCAGGTTCCAAAGAGTATGAACTCATCGAAATGTAAAAACTCGACAGATTGATATTTTATTAATCTGTTTTTCTGTGATATAATTTCGAATAGAAAAGATGTAGGTGAAAATATGTACGGTGGAAAAGCAAATTCTTTATTGAGACTCGAAAAAAGCGGTTTTAACGTTCCCCGATTTTTCATAATTTCGAAAGAAGATTATAGACAGTTTTTAGAAGAAAACGATATCCTAACGAAAATTGACCAAATGGTCAAAAACAAGGATTATGCTAATCTCGAAAAAGCGATAATGGGTGGAAACTTAAACGACAGACTCGTCCAAAAAATTAAAGATGGACTATCCATTCTCGACTGTAAAATGGTCTCTGTCCGTTCTTCTGCCTCGAACGAGGACAGTAAAAACAAATCCTATGCTGGTCAATACGACAGCTTTCTAAACGTTTCGACTGAAGATATAGAAGAATATCTTAAACGATGTTGGTTATCCCTTTACAACGATAATATCTCGGCTTACTCTAATATCGACGACTTGACAGGTATGAATGTGATAATACAGAAGATGATAAATTCCGAATACTCGGGAGTCGCATTCTCGTTGGATCCGACGAGTAAGACGGGAAACTATTCACTAATCGAAGTTACATCCGGGCTCGGAGAAAACCTCGTCTCGGGCAAAGTCACTCCGACAAAATACCTCGTTCGAAGGAAGACGACACGCATAGACCTCAAAATAGGGGATTCGAAAATCGAAGAAAGCACCATAACCGAGCTCGAAAAGACCATTCTAAAAATCGAAGAAGAATTTGCTTGCCCTGTCGATGTCGAATTCGCCATCGAATCGAAAACGATTTACATATTACAAACTCGACCAATCACGACCGAGAGCACCTCTTTAGTTCCTTTTGTCCTCACCATCACGCGACCCATGTCCATCTTAGAAATCGAAATCTACTCTCGCGGTGAATATGAAGGCATCAAAAAAATCACGCGCGACCTCCATTACTTCAAACCGATGTTCGCATACAATCCCAAAAACAACAATGTGGATATCTACTACAACGGCCTCGACCTCGAAGAAGACCCTAGACTCATGTTCCATTACATAGATGAAGACTATTTCAAAATAGAAGAATATCTCGAAAATGTCGTCAAAAAAAATATAAAAGACATAAACGAAGTACTCGACCAAAATGCCGAACTCGAACTATCCACTTTGATAGACAAAATAATCTCGATATATCCTTTTATCAGTCTCGGTCAACTCGCCGGTCACTTCGATAAAATGACCCCTCGGGTAAAAGAACTTATGGTTACTTTTAGAAATAATTACGACTACATAATACACGAAGCTCTAGAATACGTTTTACAAAACTTGAAGAAGAAATTGACCAAAGAATACATTAAATACCTAAACTTTCTGACTCTTCATGATATAGAAAACGCCTTACCAACCATAAGTACTCTCGCCGAAAGAAGTCGCGGATACATCTACTTTGACGGATTGATAGAAACGCAAGATTACGAAAATTGGTTTAGCCAAAACGGAATAATCGTCGAAACAGAAAACGAAAACACTTCCTTGAAAGGGGATGTCGCGTATCCTGCACAAGCGCGTGGGAAGGTATGTATAATATACAGTGAAGCGGACTTTCCAAAATTTGAAGAGGGCGATATATTGGTCACCCCGATGACCGTACCAAAATTTACTGAAATAATCGCCAAGGCAAGTGGAATCATCACGGACGAAGGTGGAATTACCTGTCACGCGAGCATCATCGCTAGAGAAATGCACATCCCGTGCCTCGTCGGATGCAAAAACGCAACTAAACTATTAAAAGATGGAGACCTCGTCGAAATAGATGGAGCGACGGGGAACATTACGATTATAAAGGAGAACGATTTATGAACTTATACGTAGTAAGACACGGCACGACCGAATGGAATGCTTACAAAAAGATGCAAGGACTCGCCGATCTTTCACTGAATGAACAGGGAAGAGAACAAGCCCTCGCGACCAAGAAAAATCTCGAAGGGATATCGATTGACCTGATACTCACTTCGCCTTTAAAAAGAGCTCGCGAGACGGCCGAAATCATTGCAAATGGCCAAAAAATTCTCGTCGAAGAAAAACTAATCGAAAGAGATTACGGCGAGTTCGAAGGAGTAGAACAATACAACTTCGACTACGACGAATTTTGGAGTTATGGCAAAAATGTCCAATACGAACGAGCCGAGAACATTCGCGACTTCTTCGCAAGAATATACGCTCTCTTAGACGACTTAAAAGAAAAATACACTAATCAGAATATTTTGATTGTCACCCACGGAGGAGTCATAAAAGCCATCGAATGCTATGCACATGGAATGATGAAAGACGAAGACTTGGGTCCTTTTCTTCCGGATAATGCGAGCGTTCTAAAATACGAAATATAGAAAGAGAAAAAACATGAGAGAAATAGAAATGAAATTTAAAGTATATAACCCCGAAGAGATGTACTCTCTTCTAAAAAAGAAAGGCTGTCTATTAAATGCTTCAGTACAAAAAGACACGATATACGTCCAAAATTTGAACGACACGGAAAGCAAAGAAGGCGCCATTTTCCTAAGAGTACGCAAAACTGACGAAAAAATAGAATTGACCTACAAAAGAAAAAGCTCAAAAGCTAACGAAGCCCGGGAAATAGAATTCGGAGTAGACTCATATGAGCTGGCTAACGAATTTCTAAAAGCCCTAGGATTCAAAGAATGGGTACAAGTAAACAAAAAGAGGACGCACACCAAATACGGGGACTTCAACCTCTGCCTCGACGAGGTCGAAAGGCTCGGTACCTTCCTCGAAATTGAAATACTAGTAGAAAAAGATGACGATGTAGACTACGAAAAGCGCATCTTAGAAGTCGCCGAAGAATTGAAAATAGATTCGAAAGCAAAAATTGATAGTCACTACGACACGATGATTGCCGAACTGAACGATTATGAGAGAAAGGTTGAAAATAAAAAAAGCATATAATAGCACGTAAAAAAGTATTTTAGTTCAACAGTTTTTAAAAACTGGAGAAATTAAGATAAATAGTTCTTTGAAAATAGTAAATTGTTATCAGTTATTCTGCAAAGTGATATTATAACCCAATTTGGTTAAATACGAAATCATGTCGTCAGTATTACTAACTGATTTGTTATGCTTCTTAATCTTTTTGTTTAGAAGTTCATCAAATCTTTCACTGTCAAAAGGTACATTATCCTTAAGAATGTGAAAAACACAGGTAAGTAGAAACCTTGCAATAGCAATAATTGCCTTCTTGTGGCCACGGCGTCTTTTTATAGACTCATATCTTGCCTTAATATAAGGGCAAGATTTGTCCTTGATAGCATTTAAGGCACACTCAACAAGAAGAGGCTTGATATATTGTCCAGCTTTAATAATTCTGACGGATTGCTTTTTTCCTGCAGACTCTTTGCATCTAGGAGTGAGTCCAGCCCAAGAGGCAAGATGTTTATCATCAACAAAAACGTTCATATCTGTTCCAATTTCTGCTATAATAAATATCGCTGAGGTTTCACTTATTCCAGGTATAGATAAAAGTAAGTTGACTTCAGTAGTATATTTAACAGTGAGTTTTAAAACCTGTTGTTCAATTAATTGGATACATTCATTAATTGAATCATAATGTTTTAAGCAAACTGACATTTTTGATGATTGAGACTCATCAAAAGTACCATTGATAGATCTTAAAATATCTTCTGGAGTAGATTTCAAATTTTTGCGAAGTAAAGGTGTAATATCTTCTAGAGTCAGATTCGGATTATTTAACATCAATTTTAGAATATCCTGAGAAGTTTTACCAAACACATCGGTAACAACACTAGCAATTTGAACATTAGAAACAGTAAGAGAATTTTGAAATCTATTTTTTTCTGATGCTTTTACATTGACAAGCTTCTTGCGATAGCGCATTAAATCTCTTAATTGTCTAATTTCAGGTGGTGGCATAAAAGAAGGCTCCACAAGACCATGCTTAAACATATCAGCAATCCATTTAGAATCTTTTTTATCAGTCTTCTTGCCAGGAATGGTTCTAACATATTTGGGATGAGTAATAACACAATTACACTCAGTTTCTAAAATAATCAATCACCCTGCACTGAAAGTACAGGGTTTGTATGGGTAGCTGAAAGCTACAC
>CAYYLF010000006.1:0-36875 GCA_964472425.1 uncultured Muribaculaceae bacterium
ATTACGATTTTTCTATCATATTAAACTGTGACTTTTATTTTTGAAAATTCCCTAACTACTTTTAACTTGAAAAATTCTTAAAGACTTATACTCGAAGGATTTCATCACAAAATAACACTAAATGGAGGGAAAACATGCTAAAAGGAAAAATTGCCGTCATCACGGGCGGGACGAGAGGAATAGGACTAGCTACGGCCCAAACATTCTTAAAGAATCGTGCCACGGTCATCATCTTCGGTTCCCGCAAAGAGTCCATCGATGAAGCTCTAAAAAAACTCGAAAATGGAGGATACCAGGCTTACGGATATTATCCGAACTTGAGTGACTACGAAGAAGTCGAGAACACTATAAATAAAATTGTGAAAAAATTCGGAACTATCGACATCCTCATAAACAATGCCGGTATATCCGCGCATGCGAAAATCGAAGACACGACCCCGGAAGAATTCGCTTCGATAATGAACTTGAACGTATCCGCGATGTTTCACACGATTAAAGCTGTCACTCCAATTATGAAAAGCCACGGCGGTGGAGTGATACTGAATACCTCGTCGATGGTGAGTATCTATGGACAACAAAGTGGAGTAGGATATCCGACGAGCAAATTTGCCGTGAACGGCCTTACGAAATCTCTAGCCCGCGAACTTGCGCCCTACAACATAAGAGTAAATGCGATCGCCCCGGGCATAACCGACACCGACATGGTCAAAAGCCTTCCGAAAGAGATGATAGACTCGCTAATCGCGACCATCCCTTTGGGACGAATTGGAAAACCCGAAGACATTGCGAATGCCTTCCTCTTCCTAGCGAGCGACCTCGCCAGTTACATAACGGGAGTCATCCTGTCCGTCGATGGAGCGGCACGAAACTAAAAAATTGTCAAACCTCGCGTTTGACGATTTTTCTATTTCGCATATTTTCTGTACTTCTTCAATTTTAAATGCTATAATACAACTGCAGTAGTGATTGGATTCATATCCTACTTTGACGAGTCGTCAAGGGACTAGTTCGATTGAGAACTTATAATAAGTAATATTCCAAAGGACTAATCTACACTTCATGTAGCCGCTTCGTTGCACTACGCTAAAGTCCATTTCCATATTACTCATATCTTTGGTACTGCACACGTCGGGAGGTAAAATCATGTGGAAATATGCAAACACGAAAGAACGTAACGATTATTTGTTATCTCTCGACCTTTTAAATTGTCACGATGAAAAGAAATATATCAAAACCCTCTATTCGATAAGCAATCAAATCGAAAAAAACTATCGAGTTTTCAAAATGAAAAAGAAAAACGGCAAGACGCGAACGATATATGCTCCCAACCCCTTGCTGAAACACATTCAAAGGCGCATTTTAGACGAAGTCCTAAGTGAACGTCCAATCTCCCCATATGCCAAAGCCTACTATCCCGGCTTAACTTTGAAAGACAATGCCGAACCTCACGTCGGAAAAGACATGATACTGAAACTAGACATTCGAAACTTTTTTGAAAGTATCTCTTTCACTGATGTCCTCCATGCGGCCTTTCCGCAAGAGCTCTATCCGAAACAAATAGGAATACTATTCACTTATCTTTGCACTTACGACGAACACTTGACTCAAGGTTCTCCGACTTCGGCCTACATTTCGAACCTCGTCCTTAAAGACTTCGACGAAGAGATAGGCGAGTGGTGTAAAAATATAGGAATAAATTACACCCGTTATTCGGACGATATGACCTTCTCGGGCCACTTCGAAGTGACTCCTCTCATAACTAAAGTAAAAAATCTTCTGAAAAAGAAAGGCCTTCGCCTCAACTACGACAAAGTTCATGTCGTCACGAAATCCAGCCGACAAAGCGTAACTGGAGTCACGGTAAACGAAAAAATTCGAGCCTCCGCGCAGTACAGGGCAACTATAAGACAAGAAATGTACTACATCACAAAATTTGGACTATCCTCTCATCTCAAAAAACGCAAGATAGATGATACTCCCGAACATTATTTGAATGTGCTATACGGCAAAATCCTCTTCGTACTCTCGCTCGATAGGCGCGACCGCGAATTTAAAAATTACAAATGTACGATAGAAATCATAAAGAAGAAAGGAAACGTTATATGAAAATACTATTGATAAGCCACGAAAACGACATCGACGGAATAGGGAATGTCGTTCTAGCCAAACTCGCTTTCGACGAGTTAGATTACTTACTATACCCATCCGTCTCGACCTTAGAAGAAAATTTTAGAGAGCTTGCCAATTCTAATGCCCTCGCTTCCTACGATAAGGTTTACATTACGGACTTGGCTCTCGCCGACCCGGCACTCGAAATGGTCGCATCTTCACCTCCGTTGAAAGACAAAGTTCTCATTTTCGACCACCACGAAGAATCCGTCAAAAAAGGATTGGACCGCTTCGACTTTACCAAAATAGAAGAAAAGAGCGAAGACGGACATAAAAGATGTGGAACCGAAATGTTTTATGAATATCTTCTCGAAAAAAACTTGTTTGCAAGTTCTTCCGTTCTAAAGGATTTTGTCGAGCTGACTCGACTAGAAGATACTTGGGAATGGAAAAATGCCGGAGAATATGGACAAAAAGCCCACGACTTGGCCATTCTTTTTAGTGCCATCGGCATAGAAGATTACATCTCTTCCATGTACGCCAAGGTCACTTCTAAAGACGAGGTGATTGCTCTCACCGACAAGGAAAAAGCCTTCGTTCTCGGCAAAAAACGCGAATATGAAGCTAAACTTCAAAGTTTATGGGAAGAGACGGAAATATTTGAAGACGAAGAAGGTAACCTCTTCGGAGCAGTCTTTGCCGACTACGAATATCGAAACGAACTTGCCGAATACATAAGAAAACAAGAAGACCAACGTGGCATCAAATACATCATCATAATCGCTCTCGAAAAGGGAGCCAACGGACAGAAGTCGTATAGATCTATTGAACCAGACTTCGATGTAAACGCCATCGCTTCTCTTCATGGTGGAGGAGGGCATACTGCCGCTGCCGCTGTAAACATCACGGAAGAGCAAAAAGGAAAATGCTTAACTCTTCAAAAAAGAGACAGTCTCTCGTACCTGTCTTCTAGCAAATTTACCCAATAATAACAAATAAAAGGACCCCAAAAAAGCATACTAGAAAATCGTCATTTTGACGGTTTTTTAATATGCCAAATTTCTTTTTTTGCAAATCATCAAAATTGCCGGTTTTTCTTTTATTTACAGGGGTTTAGAGGTGTTGACAAGGTATAAAGAGTATGTTATTCTGTTAACCAGAACGCGAATTCTAGTTTGCTGTTTCTCCACAACTCATAAGGGTTTCCACCGGGGGGACGAGCCTCGTGTTTACTCGTTAAACACTAGAAGTGGAGGTGTTGCTTTATGAAAGCAAAGTTTGAAGTCGAAATAGACCCAAAAGCACTCATAAGCATACTGGTAAGACTAGTCCTGCTCGTGAGACTCCTCGCGAGACTGGGCTAGGCGACCACACACAAAAAAACACGAACTAGTTCTCCCTAAGAGAACTCGGTCGTGCCGAAATAAAACTCGGAGAAACACGACTAGAAACCTATTCGCGTTCTCTTAATAAGAATTATATTATACCTTTTCGTAAATAGCAAGATTTATTTCGATAGAAAACTCTTATTCTTATCATTCAAAACGCCGATTCCTTTCACAGTAAAAGCCCAATAACTATGTAAATAACCGAGCATTCTTTTGACACATCTCACTTTGTCCAATCTACACTGGATTTCTATGTTTGAAAGATTCTCTGCTATGAGTACACCATCCAAATCCCCAACTTGACGACTCTCTAAAAGACTCTTGATACAAGACAATCTTCTAAAATCGTTCGCTTCAAAAAAAGGCAAATACGCAGAATCATACATTATACTCTTCAAAGTTTCATACACGGACGAAAGGTCATAACTTCCTCCCAATAGAGGGCTAGGAGGCAACCCTTGAATTCTAGCTAAAGTTTCCCACGCGATGGTGACCAAATCGTCTCCTTCGTTCGCCAAAGTTATTCCATCCACGATGTCCACTATGCAAAGCAACTTTCTTTCTTCATCGAGCCAAGAAAGTTCTTCATAAATTCGCTTTTCGAAAAACACATCCACATACTTTTCGAAGTTCGGTGCTAAAATCTCCCGAGTAGAGAGAATACTGGCTATATAAGCAATTAAATCTACATCGTA
Organism: uncultured Muribaculaceae bacterium; assembly: GCA_964472425.1. Lineage (GTDB taxonomy): Bacteria > Bacillota_I > Bacilli_A > RF39 > UBA660 > RUG11867. The sequence continues at coordinate 4,193 of CAYYLF010000006.1, forward strand.
CCTGTGCATTACATTCAACTTCATGCTCGCCAAAATGAACATGATACACTTGACGACATTTTCCTCTCTCAAATCGTCCACCGTTTCAAAATAAGAAAGCATTTCACTATCTATTTCGTCTCGCCCCCAAGTTTCCTCGTCGTACGTTTTCAAGTACTTCTTTCCGTAAGTTACCAAACACCGCATAAAAAGACTATCTCTCCTAGGCATGTCGATGCCACAAAGAGCCTCGTCCATACACTTGATAGTCCTCGCCATATAAAACTGCAATTCACTTACCATAACCGCACCCCCAACCTTGTCGTATTACTGAATCTTTTCAGTGCCCACACGAGTCAAATTTTGCGAAAAATAGATTTTAGAAACCTCTATCAAAATGGTCTTCACGAGAGCTACTTCATCTCTATAAAAGGTGCTTTCTACTTCTGCAATTTTTTCGGCTAATATACCTTTTTCTTCTTTGTCCAAGTACTCCAATTCGCCGATTAAAGATAGAGCGTACTTATCTTCTTCCGAAAATTTGGTCGAAAATTCTTTCTTACACATGAGAGCTTCCAAAACATCGTATACGTGCGCGAGACTGTAATCTTTACCGAAAACAGGACTAAACGCATCCATACATTCGGAAACCAGTTGAGACACCTTCTTATATTCACTCGTTTCATCCAAATCCGAACTTTTCGAATCGATAGCTTCATCGAGAACTTTTTTCTGATTGACCGAAGATAAACTTTCAAACTGCTCGTAAACACTTCTGTCCAAAAACATGTTCAAATACTTATCGTATTCATCGACAGGTACTGCAGCCTCGATAAGTTCGCTCGCCAAAGCGTGCACATAATCCAAGTTATAATTAACTATGATATCCAGCTTCATTCCACACACGACGAACATAGCAAGAGAAATCAATTCGTCTCCCCGCATCTCGTCGTAAGATACGAAATAATTTACGAGCAGCAAATCTAAGTCGCCCTGTCTCCAAGCCTGTTCATCGAAAGATTCCAGCAATTCTTTAGCTTTCGAAACCAGTAAAACCACGTGTGGCGGCTTTTCATCCCTCTTATCTACACCGTATATACAACCTGAAATATATTTATACAAATCACTTACAACAGCCATAAATTCACGTCTTTCTTTGACTCAATTTTACCAAAATGAAATTCTAAAGTCTACAAGTTGGACACAAATTTTACTAAAATGCCTCTGAAATCGTCATAAACGCACCTTGCGACCATATATTTTAAGGTAGAAAGAGAGGATTATGATATGAAAAAGATTATCAATTACGAAAAGGATATTCTCTTCAAGACGAATATCGGCAGTCTCACGAGTATCAGCTTAGAACACGACTTCACTCTGGGCGACGGAGTATTAAAGGGCGATTTCCTAGTAAGTGGAGAATATAAACCGAACGAACTATCGATGAACAAAGAGTCGTTCGAATATAGACTACCACTCGAATACGTTCTCGACGACACGGTCGACATCGATTCGCTGTCCTACGACATCGACGACTTCGAATACTCCGTCAAAGATGACTGTTTGACCGTCTACATCGACTTTGCCGTTCGTTACGAAGAGAAAAAAATCGAACCAATCATTCCATCCATCACGGAAGATGAACTGAATTTTGAAAAAGATGCGATAGAATTGCCTAAACTTGCCGATGCGATTGACGAGAATAGTCAAAGAGAAACCGAAACTGACCTCGAAAATGAATCGCCAACCGACCGTGCTAAAGAAGACGATGCCATACTTTCGGAACCTATCGTCGAAGAAGTAGGAGAAGAAACTGCACGCTTAGATGATGCCGACCAAGATACCATAGTCGAAACGCTCGTCGAAAGTGAAGAATACGTGACCTATCACGTCCACATCGTTCGAAGTGGAGACACTCTAGAATCGATTGCCGAAAAATATGGCTGCACGATCGAACTCATAAAAGAATACAACGACTTCGATACCCTAGAAGAAAAACTTAAACTATTGATACCCGAAGTCCAAGATGAATAATCTCGAACTGATAAGTGCCCTCTACAAACCCTATAGAATTACTCGTCGAGGCTCGGTCTCCATAATCGAATCTATGGACGGCAAATTCGTCGTCAAACCGAAAAGTCAAACTGTCGGCAAAGAACTTTTTGACTACCTCTCTCTTCGCGGTTTCCATGCATACGCCCCGATAGTCGACGACTCGCGAAGCGAAATGACCATCTTCGAATACATAGAGGATGCTCGTTATCCCAAAGACCAACGGGCCATCGATATGATAGACACCCTTGCCGACTTGCACAACAAAACGAGCTACAACAAAGAAGTGAGAGAAGACAAATACAAAGAAATATACGACACCTTAAAAGGGAATCTCGCTTATTACAAAGAAAAATACGAGAACATGGTCGCGGCCATCGAAGAAGAAATATTCATGAGCCCCTCTCATTACCTCTTTATAAGAAACTCTTCTAAACTCTTCTCCCAAATTGCTTTCTGTGAAGCCAAGACTGACGAATGGTACGACATGGTCAAAGACAAAAGAGAAACTCGCGTCTGTCTCGTCCACAACAAACTCGAACTCGACCATTTCTTGAGCGGGGACAAGCGTGCCCTCATAAGTTGGGATGCAGCTTCCACGGACTCGCCAGTTCTCGATTTTTACAACTTTTATTCGAAAGAGTGCCTCGAACTCGAATTCGCCTCCATTCTCAAAGAATACTTACGCAAAGTCGAACTTTCCGAAGACGAGCGCTCGCTTCTTTTCATCCTTCTATGCCTTCCCAAAGACATCGAATTTGAAGAAGACGAATTCGCCTCATGCGATACGGTCTCGAGTGCTTACGACTACATCTATCGGACCGAATATCTAGTGCGGCCATATTATTCGCCAGATGACGAAGAATAGAAGGCACAATTCGACTAAGAGAATGAACACGTTGAATCGGATGGGCAGAATGAGTACGAGAATCGTCTGCCAAAAAATCATACACGCGAGTATCAATCCGACCAAAAAGAGGAAAAATCCGTTGAACGGCTGAAAATTATTTTGCACATTCATCACCTACAATATTATATGAAAAACGTCAAAAAATGCTAAATTTTGCAAAAAATTACACTTTTTTGCATTTTTTGATGAGAAAAATCGCAACTTTCCGGAATAATAATAAGTAGAGGTACTTTTTTATGAACGACAAAACTAACAACGATTTCAAACGAATTCAAAGCAAAGCCGACATAGTCGAAATAGTAAAAAACTACGTTCCTCTAGAAAGCCACGGCAAGAACTACTTCGGAGTCTGTCCCTTCCACGACGACCACAGCCCGTCGATGAGTGTCAGTCCAGAGAAACAGATTTACAAGTGCTTCGTGTGCGGTGCGACCGGAAACGTCTTCAACTTCGTCGAAAATTTTCTGGGAGTCACCTTCCTAGAAGCCGTCAAGATAGTCGCCGATAGGATAGGGGAGAACTTCACCATTCGCGAAAACCGTCAAGACGAGAGGAACAAAAAATACTACGACATCATGGGGTTGGCGACCATGCTCTACGAGAACAACCTCCGCACCCCGGCCGGCGCGGAAGCTCGCGAATACCTTCACAAGAGGGGCATCACGGACGAAATAATCAAAGACTTCTCGATAGGCCTGTCTCTTCGTCAATCGGACATGCTCTACAAACTTCTCACCTCCAAAGGCATCTCCAAAAAAGACATGGACGACTTAGGATTGATTGCCGAAGGCGAAAACGGTGCGTACGACTTGTTCCGCAACCGCATCATGTTCCCCCTAAAAAGTCCCACTGGTAAAGTAAACGGCTACTCGGGTCGTATCTACAACACCGAATCGAACAGCAAATACATCAATACCCGTGAGACTATCATCTTCAAAAAGAGAGAAAACCTCTTCAATTATCATCTCGCCGCCCCGGTCGCGAGACAAGAAAAATTCATAGTCATCTGTGAAGGTCAGATGGACGCCATCCGCATATATAGTGTGGGCATCAAAAATGTCGTCGCGACGATGGGCACGGCTCTCGCCAAAGAACAGATTGCCTTGCTAAAAAAACTGAATGCCAAAGTCATAATCGTCATGGATAACGACTCGGCGGGCGAACTCGCGACCATCAGTATAGGTCAAAACCTCATGAAAGAATCGATAGACATTGGAGTAGTTCGTCTAACCGGCAAAAAAGATCCGGACGAATACATCTTAACCTACGGAGTAGACGCCTTCAAAGATAACATCCGCCATCCGATGAACTATCCCGAATTCATGGAAATAACCTTGCGAAAAAACCGCAATCTCAAAAATCCGACCGAACTGTCGGCCTACATAAACGACATGATAAACATGATTTCGGACTCGAATGACGACATCTTGATAGACGTCACCATCAACAAACTCGTCGACGAATTCCACCTCGACAAAGAACTTCTCAAAAGTCGCGTCAAAAACAAGGAAGTCGAAATAACCGTCAAAGTAGCCGAAGATAAAGCCCCGACTGAAACGAAGCAGACTCAAACTTCGAACAAATTCAACAAAGCTCTCGCCACCATGCTATACTACATGATGAACGACACGGACTGTATGCGCTTATTTTTGCACTATCAATTGAAATTGCCAAAATGTAAGTATAGACTTGTTTCCAATAATTTGATATACTACTTCGAGTTGAACCGGTCTATCGACTTTGCGGACTACTTGACTTTCGCCGAAGATTATCCCGAAGTGAGTGAAGTCGTCAAAGAGATTCTAGCCGAAGTCCACGTCGACGAATTTACGACGAAAGACATGGAAGCTGTCATAGGAATAGTCAAAGACATACTAGATAAGGAAAAGATAAGACAACTCAAAGAAGAGATGGCTCACGAGCTCGACGTCAATAGGAAAAAGAAATTGTTTGAAAATATCATAGAGATTAAAAAAGGATGTGTTAAAAATGGTAGAAATTAAAACGCTAGAAGAAAGAGTACAAGGATTATTAGAACTCGGTAAAAAAGAAGGTGTAATAACTTTCGAGCAACTTGCCGATGCCTTAAAGGGACTAGACATCGACTCCGACTCCCTAGACAACTTATATAATGTCTTGATGGAGAACAACATAGCCGTCGTATCCGGCTCGGAAGGTTCGAACGAAGGAGGTGGGCAAAAGGGCACCGACGAAGTCGTCATCCTTTCGGACGAAGATATAACCAAAGACATCAACATTAACGACCCAGTCCGCATGTACCTAAAAGAAATAGGACGCATAAGCCTGCTCAGTGGCCAAGAAGAGATGGATTTGAGTGTGCGTGTCTCGAATGGAGACGAAGACGCCAAGAAAATCCTTGCCGAATCGAATCTCCGACTCGTCGTCTCCATCGCGAAGAGATATGTCGGCCGAGGACTGTTGTTTCTAGACCTCATCCAAGAAGGCAACATAGGGCTCATGAAAGCCGTCGAAAAGTTCGACTACGACAAAGGCTTCAAATTCTCGACCTACGCGACGTGGTGGATTAGACAAGCTATCACGAGAGCACTCGCCGATCAAGCCCGTACGATAAGGGTCCCAGTTCACATGGTCGAAACCATCAACAAGATGGCCCGCATCCAAAGACAGATGACTCTCGAGCTAAACCGCGAGCCGACCGAAGACGAGCTCGCCAAGAAGATGGGCATTTCCCCAGAAAAAGTTCGCGAAGTCATGAAGATAAGTCAAGACCCGGTTTCTCTCGACACGCCTATTGGAGAAGAAGAAGACTCCCACTTCGGCGACTTCGTCCCGGACAAATCGAACCTATCTCCGGAAGAATACGCGACGAACGAAATACTAAAAGAACAAATAAAAGAAGTTTTAAAGACTTTGCAAAAAAGAGAACAAGAAGTCTTAGAACTCCGTTTCGGTCTTCTAGACGGAACGTGCTACACCTTGGAAGAAGTGGGTAAACGCTTCAATGTCACCCGCGAACGGATAAGACAAATCGAAGCCAAAGCCTTGCGCAAACTCCGTCACCCATCTCGCGCCAAAAAACTCAAAGACTTCCTAGGAGACGAATGATGATAAAAATATCCGATAGACTCAAAAGCCTTGCCAAATATGTCTTTCAAGACGACAAAGTGATGGACGTCGGATGTGACCATGCCCTTTTGGATATTTACCTAGTCGAGTCGGGCATTTCGAAAAAAGTATACGTCGGAGACGTCAATCCGAATGCCCTTCAAAACGGCAAAGACAACATAGAACGGCACGAACTATCCGGTAACATCTTTCCGATTCTGAGCTACGGAATCGAAAAAATAAGTGATATCGATGTCGATACCTTAATAATCTCGGGCATGGGCTCTAAGACCATAATCGACATCCTCTCGAGTCCGAACCTCGACAAAATATACAAACTGATACTCCAATCGAATAACAACTGGGGCGAACTCCGAAGATTTCTCTCGAACAAAGGCTTCGACATCTTCTACGAAGAAGTCATTCCCGATGGGAAAAAGACCTACATCAACATAGTCGCCGGCCGCGATTACGAAGTCGAAACGTACTCCGAAAAAGAATACGAATTTGGACCCAAACTCATCCGAAATAAAGAGAATCTCGCTTACTTCATGGACCTCTACGAAACGTACGAGGACATCTACTATCGGAGCCATTCGGAAGACGTCAAAAAGAAACTCGATTATTTGGACGAAATCATAAAAGACCTAAAGAACTTGTAAGAAAAATATATTTATTATATAATAATGAACATGAAAGAAGGAATCACTATGAAAAATGTACATACAGTACAAATTACAGTCGACGGCAAAGATTGGACTAAAGCCATCGACGAAGCGTTTAAAAAGAAAAATGCCGACGTAACAATCGACGGATTTAGAAAAGGCAAAGCCCCTAAAGATGTCTTTATCAAGAAGTACGGAAAAGAGGTCCTATATGTCGAAGCTATCGATGTCGCTCTTCCTAAAGCTTACAAAAATGTTTTAGAAGAAAATAAACTTACACCAGCTTGTGAACCTAAAGTGGAAGTAAAAGGAATGGATGACGACCACATCGAATTCGAATTTACTATCATCACTAAACCGGAAGTAAAGCTTTCTAAATACAAAGGCTTGGGCGTCAAAAAAGAGACTCCTAAAGTCACCAAAGACGAAATTGCACACGAGCTCGAACACATGAGAAGTCACTTTGCCGAGATAATCGAAAAGACGGACGGAAAAGTCGAGAAGGGTGACATAGCCGTAATCGACTTCGAAGGATTCATGGGCGGAGTCGCCTTCGAAGGTGGAAAAGGAACGGACTATTCGCTCGAAATCGGTTCTAACACCTTCATCCCAGGCTTCGAAGATGGAGTAGTAGGCATGAAAAAGGGCGACACTAAAGATGTCGAAGTCAAATTCCCCGAAGACTATGTCGAAAACTTGAAAGGCAAAGACGCCGTCTTCAAGGTTACTGTTAAAGAGATTAAGGCTCGCGTTCTTCCCGAAGTAAACGAAGAATTCTTCAAAGACTTAGGATACGACGACGTCAAGACTCAAAAAGAATTGGAAGCTAAAATCGAAGAACACCTACTCGAACACAAAAACGAAGATGCCGAGAATAAATACATCGATGCTCTCATCGATGCCGGAATCGAAAAGATGACTGTCGAAGTAAATGATGAAATAATCGACGAAGAAGTCTCACGCATGATGGAAGACTTGAGTAGAAGACTCGAAATGCAAGGTGTTCCACTCGATAACTACCTTCAATTCACAGGTACGACTATGGAGGCTTTCAAAGAACAAGCTCGTCCTGAGGCTTTAAAACGCATCAAGTCGAGATACTTACTCGACGAAATAATCGCCAAAGAGAAACTTGAAGCCAATGACGATGAAGTCAAAGCTCATGCCAAAGAACAAGCTGAAAAATACGGAATCGACGAGAACGAACTCATCGAAATGTACGGCGGACTCCAAGTAGTCAAATACGACCTTTTGATTCATAAAGCAATTAAAGTATTAGAAGGTTAATCGAAACGCGAATCGACTCGCGTTTTTTTTGAGCTATTTTGCCTTGAATCGTAACATCATTTCTCTACGATAAGTGACAAAAATTTCAATAGATTGTAAATGTCGCCTGTCGCCTTGACATGGCCCTTTAGCCTTGCTATAATGCGGATATAGGGAGGTTTTGGTTATGAACGAACTAGCGACAACTACGACAAAAAATATAGAAAGCATGATTCACGAGATTAGAGGACAACAGGTCATGTTGGACTCCGATTTGGCAAAACTATTCCAATGTAAAAATGGAACGAAAGAAATCAATCAAGCAGTCTCAAGAAACAAAGATAGATTTCTAAAAGAGTTCACTTGGAAATTAAATGACGATGGAATTGAAACTTTTTTGGTCACAAATTGTGACCAAAAAACAGAAACTCGAGGAGGCCGTTATAAAAATCCCCGAGTATTCACAATGCAAGGTATAACAATGCTATCTAAGATTATGAGAAATCCAAATGTCAAAGAAATAACTCCACTCATCATAGAAGCTTTTTCTAATTTGACTAAACCAAATATTACAAATGTCCCTAAAATAGAGGGATTAATTCACACTGTGAGAGGAAAAGAAATCATGCTAGATATCGATTTGGGAGAACTTTACCAATGTAAAAATGGAAGCAAAACTATAAACCAGGCTGTCAAAAGACATATCGAAAGGTTCCCCGAAGACTTTTGTTTTCAACTGACAAGAGAAGAGTATATGGAAATTCTAAGGTCCCAAGTTGGGACCTTAGAATTAAAGCAAGGGGAATATTCTAAGTATTTGCCATATGCTTTCACTGAACAAGGAGTCGCCATGCTCGCGACCATTCTGAGAACTCCCGTGGCCGCCCTAGTAAGTATAAACATAATGCGTGCTTTTATTGCCATGCGAAAATATATATCCACTAATCTAATCGAACAGAAATACATAAATGGCCTAGTCTTAAAACACGAAAGCGAAATAAGTACATTACAAAAAACGTTCAACAAATTTGAAGAAAAAAAGAAAGTAAATGAAATCTACTTCGAGGGTCAAATATACGATGCCTACTCGAAACTTACAGATATAATGAAAGAAGCCAAAAAGAAATTGACGATAGTAGACGGATATGCTGACAAATCGGTGCTCGACATGATAAGTAGTATTTCCGTTCCAACCACTTTGATAGTTAAAAATAAGGGATTACTGAAAGACTTGGACATTCAAAAATACTTCGAACAGTACGATAATCTGATTGTAATACATGACGATACTTTCCACGACAGGTACATAGTCATAGATGACCACAAAGTCTACCACTGTGGAGCATCCCTTAATCATGCCGGCAGCAAAGTATTCAGCATAAACAAATTAGAAGACGAAGGAGTCGTAGAATTTCTGCTTTCCAAAATAAACGATGTTCTTAACTAAACTAAAACTCACGCCTAATCGCGTGGGTTTTCACATTTTTCGATTATACTTCTCTTGTATGGTTTGCGCTCATCCGTTAAATATAAGAGATAATCGATACTCGTATCATAAAAACTGGCCAACCTTTTAAGAATTATCACAGGTATATTGATTTTCTCCAGTTCATATTTACTATAGTTGCTTTGGTCGACGTTTAGCATACTCGCCACATCCTTCTGATACAAATCTCTATCTTCTCTCATTTCTTTCAATCTATTCATAAACTCACCTATGACAATTAAACCATAGGTAAATATTAACTATTGACATATAGGTACATTTTACCTATAATAAATGTGAGATTAAGAATAGAGTTTGAGAAAGAAGGAAAATTATGAAGAAGAAAATATTGATTATCGCACTGGCAATTTCGATGTATGGTCTAGGAATTTTTACTGAAAAACTAGGTGATGAGATGAACGACGTAGACCGAATTCCGAGCAGTGCCAGCAGCATGATAGCTATGTACATCCAAGATGAAGAAGGAAATTATCAATTGAGTGACAATTCTGAATTTCCGAAAGATGGATATGTACTGAACACCGAGAAGAGTAGTTGCAAGAACGGGGGAATGATAAGTCAAAACTCTAGTACAAAAGCACTAAGTTTAAAAGTCAAGACGAGTGACGAATGTTCTGTATACTTCGACATGGTAACTAACAAAAATCCGTCCGCGGATATGCTAATCGCAAAAGCAAATGACGCAAGTATAACAGAATATAATTCTGGAAACAAAAAAGAAATGTTTGTCTTCGACCACCCAGAAGCTGAACAAACCACAGGGTGGTCAGACGAAGAAAGAAGAGATTACAGATACATAGGGAATCAACCTAACAATTATATAACATTCAACGATGAGACATGGAGAATTGTAGGCGTTTTCACTGTAGAAATGGAAAGCGGAGACAGGGAACAGCTAATTAAAATAATTCGAAATGAATCGATTGGAAAAATCGATTGGAACACTTATATGAATGCTACTTGGGAAACGTCTAGTTTAAAAAATTTCTTAAATGGAGACTATTTTAATAAAGGAGAATCATTTATTTATACGTACAAAAACATGTTTAATATAACTAAAACTATAACTATTCCCAAAGGATTAAGTGAAAATGCGAGAAATAAAACCGCCAAGGTTAAATGGTATTTAGGAAAATTGAATTATAACGGTTCTGAGGCTTACTCGAGCGAGCGAGGTTCGAGTGTATCAGATAACTATGCAACTAACATAATACAAAATGTAGGCCTAATGTATCCGAGTGATTACATGTATTCATATGCTGATGGGGTAGATAATGTTTGTTACAGTGAAGGAAATAAATGCACATCGACTTATGGAGGAATTGGAAAACCAAATGTCGGATGGCTATTCAATGGAAATTACGTTCAATGGTTATTATCGTGCTCTACTACTAGTAATGCAACGTATATCAATTCATCAGGAGAAGTATCGTCTGAAGCAGTCACGAGCGCTCGCGAAATTCGGCCGACACTATATTTATCTTCCGACGCAAATATCGTCTCAGGAGACGGCTCTCAAGAAAACCCTTATACGTTAGCCGATTGACTTCCAAACTGGGGAAAACTACCTGCATTTACACATTTCAACAAAAAATTCTTCCATATTGCAGTCGATTGTAGTAAAATTAGAGTCGCGCAAAAAAGAGAGGAAGAATTTTTATTATGAAAAAAACAAAAATAATATGTAGCATAGGCCCATCCAGTAACAGTAAAGAAGTATTTACTGCCATGGTCCGAGCTGGTATGAACGTCGCCCGTTGCAATTTTTCGCACGCGACCATCGAAGAACGACAGACAGTTCACGACCTCGTCTTCGAAACGAACAAGTTGCTCGGAACTCACGTCGCCCTTCTATACGATACAAAAGGACCCGAATTTAGAAGTGGAGTAGCCCAAGAAGGCGGAATAAAACTCGTGAGAGGCGCGACCATTCGCGTAGTCAAAGAAAACGTCGTCGGAAACGAAGAGAGATTCTCGGTCAACCATCCGGAAGCCTTAGATAGCCTCGAGCCGGGAAACGTCATCCAACTCGAAAATGGTCTCATGAAAATAGAAGTAGTAAACAAAGAAGAGGACGGAGTAACTTGCAAAGTAATAAACGGAGGAACGCTTCTAAACAAAAAGAGTTTGTTCGTTCCTGGAATCGTCCTAAACATTCCCTTCATAAGTGAAACGGACAAAGAAGACATCATCTATGCCTGCGAACATGACGGAGACTTCCTAGCCTTGTCGTTCGTTTCCACCAAGGAAGACGTTCTCGCTGCCAAAGAAATAATCGACTCGGTCGGTGGAAAAATCAAAATAATAGCCAAAATAGAAAGTCAAGCCGGAGTCGAAAATCTCGACGAAATACTCGACCTCGTCGATGGAATAATGGTCGCTCGTGGAGACCTCGGCGAAGAGGTTCCTATGTCCATGTTGGCCGTATACCAAAAGAAGATGATTAAAAAAGCTCGCGAGCACGGAAAAATATGCATAGTCGCGACCGAAATGCTCGAAAGCATGAAACATAACTCTCGTCCAACCAGAGCCGAAATCACCGACGTCGCCAATGCCGTCTTGGACGGTACGGACGCCATCATGCTAAGCGGAGAAACGACCGTCGGAGAATACCCGATTGAAACGGTCTCTTACATGGCTTCCATCGCCGAAGACACCGAAAATCACTGTGACCACAACTTCGAATACAAAGGAAAAATCGGCCGAACCGAATGCATAGCCAAAGGCGCTGTCGATCTCACCGACTACGTCGACATTAAAGCGATTGCCGTCGCCAGCATAAGCGGCTTCACGGCCAAATTCATAAGCAATTTTCGTCCTAGTTGTCCGATTATGGCGACCGTCACAGACGAAACCGTCGCTCGCGGACTAGCACTCAACTACGGAATATACACATCCATCATTCCAGTCCTTCACGACATGGACGAAATAGTCATGGCCGCGACCGCTAAGACCAAAGAATTCTTTAACCTCGAGCCCGAAAACAAGATAATCGTAACAGGTGGAACACTCCTAAAAGGTAAGGCTCGCATAACCAATTTTATGAAAATCGAAGAGATAGATTAGACTAACAATCTATCTTTTTTCGAATGTAAACCAGAGCCGATAATGATAGAACAATCCCAAATTAAATGATATACTTACTATGAAAAGGAAAGTGGTCACTGTGAAAAAAGGGCAAAAAATAGCCGTCTGCCTCATTCTAACTGTACTTGCCGTAGTCTTGATAAGCGGAGCTGTTTACCTCACTATAAGCATCATTCATCGAGATGACCAAAGCAAAGCTACTGCGACACTCGAGGATGCGATTCTAATAGAACGATTGTATAACACCCATGTCGATACGCCATACTTTATATAAAAGCAATTTATCAGCACAGAACCGGCGAAGACCTCCTTACAAAGGTCTTTTTTTCGTCTAAAAGTCATTTTCCCTTTACATTTATATACATTTATTATATAATTCCATATAGAATAGGTGATTAATTAATATGGATAAAAATAGAGAAGTACTTAAACACTGTCCACATTTTTATACGATAATAAATTTTGAATACTATAGTGACGACCTCGTGTCCGAAAAACTCATCGACATCTACGAAAAATTCATCTTTTCCGTCGATTTATCTTCATCTGAAGCTGTCGCCAAAATCGAAAAACTAGACACAGTCCTCTACAAATACATAAATGACTATTGTTTCCGCGAACAAGTCAAAACTGACATGATGAGCATCAAAGTGAGAAGGGGAGACAACATTCTAGAAACCATCGTAAGTGCCATCCTCGGATTTTTCGACTCATACGAACTGTTGGCCACGCGCAAAATCAACATAACCAGGTGGATATAATATGGATGAAGATTTTAAAGATGTCACAGCTAGCAGCAAAAAAATCGGCATAATTCTCTTGATAGTCATAATCGGCCTCGCCTTCGGAGGCTACTATTTCGTCTTCAAGCCGATATACTTTTCGGTTCGCACGATAGAAATAGAACTCGGCGAAGAACTGCCCGATGACGTATCGAATTACTTAGGCTCCTACGGAGGACCACTCTCGAATTATAGCCTCGACACCACCAAAGTAGACATTAACACGGTCGGAGAATACACATATAAAATCTCAAACGGCAAGATGTCCAAAGAAGGTAAAATAAAAGTTCGGGATACCGAAGCCCCCACCTTTACCCTAAAAGAGATGAGCATCGAAGAAGGAAACGAAGACTACTACTTGGGCGACTTCCTCGAAACTTGCGATGACTTATCGAAACCGTGTCTCGTGACTTTAAAAAATGCCAAAGACGAAAACAAGTTCTCGACAGTCGGCACACACGACATCGAAATAGAAATCGCGGACGTTTATGGCAACAAAAAATCTGCTAAAGCTACTCTAAACGTCATAGAGAAGGGCAAGTACACGGACCCTCGTTCTCTGGACCTCGAATACGCCTCCAACTCGAAAGGAACCGACACCTTCGATGGCATCATCTACAAAAAACTAGATAAGGCTCTCGATGCCGAAAGCCACGAAGCGCGAGACGAAATGAACGCCATCAGTACAGTCAATCTAGAAGAGTACGTCACCACGAACTATCCCGGGTACCGTATCGCTTCTTCCGAAATAATCGCTCTCTACAACAAATCGAAATACGTAATCGGATATGCCATCGAGATAACTCTCACGAACGGCGTAGAAAAAAACGTATACGTCGACCCATCCAAAGCACCTCTACCGAATGTATCTACAGAACCTAAAGTCGACGACGAAGACGATGCCGAATAACTTCGTCGTTCTTTTAATTTACAAAAAACTTACTAATCTATTTGACATTATCCTCTATTTACGTTAAAATTAAGACATAAGTTAAGAAAGAGAGAGATGTTTTTATGAACTCATTGATGTTATTAGGAGCTCCGGACTTCTGTAGTGGTACTAGCGAAATATTGAGCATGGTCGGATGGGCCCTCACTATCTTCAAAGTTGTCATCCCGCTTATCATTATCGCTTTAGGACTCGTAGATTTGGGAAAAGCAGCCGTATCTAGTAAACCTGAAGAAATCAAGAAAAGTGCGACGAGTCTCGTTTGGAGATTGGTCGGAGGTATTCTCATCTTCTTCGTTCCATCTATCATCATGATGATATTTGGATTCGTCGGAAGATTCAGCACAGCTCAATCAGGCCTCGGCCAAAACGAATGGAACATATGCTATAAATGCATCACCGCGCCATGGGATGGAACTTGTACGACTGCCGTCGAAACAGCTAAAAATAAATATTAGTGATTTGACAAACATAAGATAAAAAAGTATACTTTAATTGGAAGTATATTTTTTTCTATGAAAGGAAAGATTCTCATGCTAACTTCAACTATCAATTCGTTTTGTCAAGAAATATCTCCCATGCTCAAGATGATAGGAGACCTTCTAAACATTTTCAAAGTATCATTGCCCTTGATACTCATAGCCTTGTGTATCTTAGATATAGGCAAAGCCGTCATCTCTTCCAAATCTGACGACATCAAAAAAAACATCAAAAGCGGACTCAAAAAACTGGCCGTGAGCGTTTTCATCTTTTTTGTCCCGACCGTCTGTATGCTCATCTTCAACTTCGTAGGAGGATTTCAAGAAATAACAGAAGAATCCGGCATAGACTACGACATCTGTTACGACTGCATGTTCAAACCATCTTCCAGTGAGTGCACGAAAGCCGTCGAAATCGCCGAACTGGAGTCGTAACTTCTAGTTGTCAAAAGTACCTACAAAATGTTATAATCGAAATAGAGTTGGTGAAGCAAATGAAAAAGAACTTACTATACATGATTGCCTTCCTCGCCGCTTTCACGCTTGGACTATCGAACGTACAGGCAGACTACACTAGTGGCAAACCTGTGACGGACACGGCATCGCAAAACATCCAAGACAAATCGGCTATCATGGTCTGCCAATACGCCGAAAATAACACGGATGTCCAAACTAGAATCTATTACTATTTTACCAAAATAGACGATACGACTTCTAATGGTACGTGGCAAGTCCGCACTCGCAAGAGCAACGATGTCCTTTTCTTCCAAGGAACCGATTCCATGGAGACTCTCAAGAACGCTGGTACGGATACGACCGATTGGACCACAGGTTCGTTCTCTTACGTCTTCGGTTCGGGAAGCAAACGCATAAGCTATGACATATTCGATAGCCGTATGTCCGACAACGCGGAAAGCACTTTCACTTGTCCGAACTACAGTTTCCATGGAAGTGGAACAGCATGTTTCAGTGACGCCCAATCTTGCGGAGACAAATTTAAAAGTGGACCTTACGCAATCTACACGAACTCTGCAACCACGAGAAACACGGACACTATATTCTTCAAGATAGACGACTTTTTAGAAAGATATACCTTCACCGACAACGACCTTGCTCTATACGTCAACAATAAAGATCTCGACTCGACGATTAGGCAGAGCGTCAGAAACTACATAAAACAGGAGTACTCGCTCGGTACGGTCTACAAATATCCCGACTTCATCGAAAACTACATCAGCAAAGTCGGCATATCCGATGCTAAATACGCAGAACTTCAACAAAAAGCTGCCACTTACATCGACCGCCAAGTCGCAGCTGGCAACATGACTAGAGAAGAAGGGAATGCCAAAAAAGACGAAATACAAAACAAAACAAAAGATTCCGTCTTCAAAAACGGACTTAAACCGTCCGAAAACCTAAACATACGCGACGGGGACGACTGCAAAAGCGTACTAGGTCCGGACATGACCATCGTCATCCAAAACGTCTTCACATTTATCCAATACCTAGGACCTATCCTCATAGCCGTCCTCTCCATCATGGACTTTGTGAAAGCCGCCACTTCGGGCGATGAAGGCGACATGAAAAAAGCGGGCACCCGTCTCGCCAAACGGCTAGTATGCGGAATACTATTATTCTTCGTACCGTTGATATGCAAAAGACTCTTAAAACTGGGAGGCATAATCTTGCCGGATATGTGTATAAAGTGAGTTGACCTCTACCTACAAATTCTGGACTCTTCCTGTAAGAGTCTTTTTTTTTCGTGCTAAGATATCGAAGCGCTTCATATACTTTAGAAGAATTATCAAAGGATGTGTTCCTCGTGTTCTATAACATAGTACAACCGATTATAAAAATTCTCTTTACCTTCATATATAGACCTCAAATTGAATCGATAGAAAATGTCCCGTCCACAGGTCCTTTCATTCTGGCCGGCAATCATACGAACAATCGCGACTGTCTTCTTCTCATCTCGAGCA
This sequence comes from uncultured Muribaculaceae bacterium, assembly GCA_964472425.1. Classification (GTDB taxonomy): domain Bacteria; phylum Bacillota_I; class Bacilli_A; order RF39; family UBA660; genus RUG11867. The sequence continues at coordinate 20,935 of CAYYLF010000006.1, forward strand.
TTTCCCCCAAAATAGCCTTTCTAGGAAAACACACCTTGCTAAAAGGACCTCTAGGTCCACTCATGAAAGCGATGGGAGTCATTCCCGTCGACCGAACGGCTCCATCGAACTCCCAAGCTATGGCCACATCTAAGTCCATCCTCGAAAGCGGGGGAGTCGTTGCCCTGTTTCCGGAAGGTACGATAAACCGAACCAAAGACGTCATCATGCCGTTCAAAATGGGCGCAGTTGCTCTTTCCTCGAAGACGAATTCTCCTATAATCACCTTCGTCATCACGGGAAACTACCGACCATTCCGAAAATCAATCAAAATAAAATTTCTACAACCTCAAAACTGTTCGAAATGTGACCTCCAGACTGCAAATGACCACCTGATGATGAGCATAAGAAGAGAATTAGAAAGGAAATACGATGAAAATAAAAAAAATGCTGACTGACTTTCTGTCCAAAAAATCTTTTCCACCGGAGTCGAATGTCCGTTTAAACTACTACGACCCCAAAACCAAAACGCTAAAATTCTCGAACGCCTCGATTTACGATTATCTCGTCGAATCCACCGGTGACGACACGGACTTTTATGCCTTGAACTACTTCGGTACTCGCATAACCTTTGCCGAAATGTACAGAAGTATCAACCTGATAGCCAAAAGCCTCAAATACTTGGGAGTCAAAAAAGGAGAAATTGTGACCATCTGCATGCCCAATACTCCCGAAGCCGTCGAGACCTTCTATGCTATAAACAAAATAGGCGCCATCGCCGACATGATACACCCTCTATCGTCTCCAAAAGAAATCGAAGATTATCTGCGCGCATCGGCTTCTCGAATTCTCATTCTTTACGACGAAAACTACTCCAAAGTCGCATCTTTTTTGGAAAAAACAAACATCTATCGAGCCGTTCTCGTAAGCGTATCGGAATCTATGCTACCTCTTACCAAATGGGGTTACAAACTGACTAGGGGTCTTCAAAAGAAAGCCTATCCAACTGAAGAAAGTACTTATCTAAATTGGCGGGAATTCCTGAACCTAGGGTATCTCTATCGAACTTCGACGGATACTAAAGTGAACGCTAAATCTGCGGCCGTCATTCTTCACAGCGGAGGGACGACTGGCACCCCGAAAGGGATAATGATAGACAATTATGCTTTCAATGCTCTCGCAAGACAAGGGTCCATAAATGTTTATGCCGTCGAACCTGGCGACAAAATAGTGACCGTCCTTCCCATATTTCACGGTTTCGGTCTAGGTGTATGTGTCCATTGTCCTCTGACTCTCAAAGTCGAAGTAATTCTCGTCCCGGAATTCGACCCTAAGACATTCTCACACATTTTCAAATCTTTGAGACCGAACGTCCTCGCCGGGGTGCCGACTCTCTGGGAAGCGCTGCTCGGAAATCGCAAATTTTCATCCGTCGATTTATCTTCTCTCAAATATTTGATAAGCGGAGGCGATAGTCTAAGTCCCGCACTCGAAGAAAAGATGAACACTTTTCTAGCCAATCACGAGGCCAACATCAAAATATCGAAAGGCTATGGTATGACCGAATCTTTGGCCGCTACTATCTTCACTTTCCCCGACGCGAACGTCCAAGGGTCCATAGGAGTTCCGATGATTGGAAACGAAGTCGCGATATGCGCCCAAAATTCCATCGAGCCCCTCGCCCGAGGTGAAGAAGGCGAAATATGTGTAACGGGTCCGACCATCATGATGGGCTATTACAAAAATCCCGCCGAGACGGCCAAAGTACTCAAACGCCACAAAGATGGAAAAATTTGGTTGCATACGGGGGATGCAGGACACATCGATGAAAATGGCATCGTCTATTTTTCGGGTCGCTTCAAACGCATAATCGTCTCCTCCGGTTTCAATCTCTATCCGAGTCGCATCGAAGAAGTACTCGAGACTCATCCCAAAGTGAAGACTGCCTGTGTCATAGGCATTCCCCATCCTTACAAAATGAAAGTCGCCAAAGCTTACATCATCCTAAACGACGAAGAAACCCCTTCGGCCAAGTTGAAAGCCGAACTACGGCTCCTCTGTAAACGCGAACTGGCCTCCTTCTCGCAAGTCTACGAGTACGAATTCGTGCGTGACCTTCCCAAAACCTTATATAACAAAATCGATTACAAAAAACTCGAGAAAGAAGAAGAAAAAGTCTATGAAAGAAAAACAAAAAACTAAAAAACTGCCCGAATGGGGTTACCGATTGCTGAGACCCATCCTCTCGCCGTTGTTTAAACTCTACTATAAACCTAAAATCGTAAACAGGGAAGTGATTCCCGAATCTGGCCCCATCATATTCGCCGGCAACCACAAACACATACTCGATCAATGTCTAGTCATCATCTCGACCAAAAGGGTGGTGCACTATATGGCCAAACGCGAATACTTCGACGGACCGTTCGCTTGGTTCTTCAAAATGACCGGAGTCATCTCTGTCGACCGTGCCATCCACGATGAAGTAGCTAAGCAGCTCGCCCTCGACGTCTTAAAAGAAAAAAAAGCCCTCGGCATCTTTCCAGAAGGCACTCGCAACAAGACGGACGAACTTCTCCTTTCTTTCAAAAAGGGAGCTGTCAAAATGGCTGCCAAAACGGGCGCGACGATTGTCCCATTCGCCATCAAAGGCGACTACAAGTTCCGCAAAGGAAATCTTCGCATCGTCTTTGGAGAACCTTTAAAAATCGGAACCGACGAAAATTTGAACGATGCGAATGACACTCTTAGAAATAGAATTGCCAATATCCTGAAAAACGAAGAGTTATAACCGATTTCGAAGCAAATACGAATCGGTTTTTTTAGATGTAAACAAAATTTACGAACTTTTGTCAAGTTTTTGGCTCTTTTTTTGTGGCTTTTCTTCGTCCCGTGTTTTATACTGAGCTTAGATGGTGAAGGTACTCATGTAGCTTCCTCGTCGCAGGGTGGTGATGAAGTTTAATAATGAAAATGAGAAAGTCATACAAGCTAAGTTTTTGCACAACTTCTTCGTCACTAAACTATTGAGAGACGAGAGTTTGAAGGATTATCTCCAACTGATTCTACACAAATCGACGGGTGTAGCTCTCGAGAAAATTCAAAAAAACTTCGGACTTCTCGATATAAAGATAAGCAAAGCGAGTGGCATCAAAGACGAAGAAGTCGACCTGATTGCTGAGTGTGATGAGTATATCTTCAACATAGAAGCCAATCGTTCGAACAGGAAGTACATAATGAAGAAAAATGCCTCTTATATCTGCAATCTCATCATGAGGCAAACCGAAAACGGAAGTAGAACGGATTACCAGAATATCAAGAAGGTTTATCAAATATGTATGAATTTATACGACCAGTTCGGAGTGGGAGAGTTCGTATACGAATCCGAATGGCAAGAGAAGAGATTACATCTACCAAGGATAGATTTGGTGAATGTCACAGACATAGATATAGATAAATTGTCGAAGATTGATTATAATATCATTAAAGAGAAGAAAGATTCACTAGAATACTTGTTATATATATTCGCGAGCAGTAATCATGAAGAATTAGACAAAATATACGAAGGAAGTGAAATTATGAAAAAAGTAAAAGAAAAAGCGTACAACTTAGAAAAGAATGCCGACAGATATCTGATATACAGTCACGACGACATGATGAAGGCAGTCGGTATAGAAGAAGGCGAAGAAAGAGGTCGACAAGAGGGGCTATCAGAGGGTCAGGAAAGAGAAAAAATAGCGAGTGCTCGCAAGATGCTCTCACGAGGATGCGATTTCGAATTCATAAAAGACATCACCGGACTGTCCCTAGAAAAGATAAACGAGATAAAGACGAGCATCTACGAAATCAAACCGTCTCCCAATCTATCCGTAAATGAATCTAATGAATTAGCAAATTTCGGTAATTCTGAAAATGATTCCGATTGATAAATGCGATTATTTAAAACCTCGATTCGATTGTAATCGGTGGTGTTTATCACTTTCGAAGGCTGTCTATTCAGTCTGCTTTTTTTGTTTCAAAATCGTCCTCGAATGCATTTTCCCTTTTTTAGATGACCGACCTTTAAAGGCAAATATTTCTTTATTATCTCGCGAGATTATGGTATAATTTTGTCAATGGTGAAATTATGAAAAAGTTTGCAATATGTTTAATGATGTTTTTTATGTGCTTTTTCGCTGTGACTTATCCAGTTCTCGCCGCGGCCGCCGCGGACAATGAATTGAGCGATGGTCAAGCGATTCCCGAAATTACCGATAAAACTCCGAGCATGGGTGTGACCGATTACAACAGACCCGACGACTTCGGAGGAAACTGTGCTGACTTTGCCAACACTTTGGTAATAGGGGGAAAACTCATATTTTACGTAAAAATATTTTTGCCACTCATAATAATCGTCAAAGCTACAGTAGACATGGTAAAAGTCGTTCTCGCAGGAGCATCTGCCGAAATGAATAAGCAAGTCAAAAAACTCGGTATATCTGTTCTTGCTGGGATTATAATATTCTTCATTCCCAGTCTAGTAGACACGATGTTCGGAATAGTTTCTAGCTTCGAAAGTGGAAAGACGAACGATTCGCGAATATGCTCAGCCTGTATATTCGCCCCCTATAGTAACGAGTGCCAAGACTACATCAAGTGAGGAGGTGTGAACTATGATAAACGGATTTGTATTGATGGGTGGAAACTGGGTAATAAACATCTTCAAGATGTTCTCCCACCTTTTAGACCAAGGTATCTACACTTTGGTCAAATTCGCTTACCAAGTTTTCTATTATATTGCCAATGCGAGTATATTGAACCCGACCATCGTCCAAAACTTTACGACGAGAATGTACGCACTGCTCGGAATAATCATGGTCTTCGTCCTCGCATTCAACCTTCTAAGTTACATAGTAGACCCGGACAAGATAACTGACAAAAAAGCAGGTGCTTCGACCTTCGTCAAGGATGTCATTCTAGCGATAGTCATAATTGCCGCGTCTCCTATGTTGTTTACCAAACTTTACTCGCTGCAATCGAAGATTTTGACTTCTGGAGTTCTATCCAACCTCATTTTGGGTGGAGCCACGGAAGAAGCAGCCGCGTCCGACATAGCCTGGCAGAACAACAAAGGCTCCTACAACAATGTGACCGAATATTACATCGATAACGGTGGCAACTCGATGATTGCCTCCGTCTATACGGCTTTTCTATATCCCGTCGACGGAAGTTTCACAGCTCTCGACTGTGGCAAAGAAGGACTAAACGATGAACAACAAAAATATTGCGATGCTTACCAAGAAGTCAAAACGGGCGGTTCACTCACGGCCTTTGACGATTTCATCACGAACGACGACTACAACTTCGTACCGTTCCTGACGACCATCGCCGGAATAGTTCTCTTATTCTTCATGCTGTCGTTCTGTATAAACCTCGCGAAACGAGTAGGGAAGATGGCAATTATTCAGCTCATCGCTCCAGTTCCGGTCACTCTAGAACTTCTGCCTAACAAAAAGGGTTTGAGAGACAATTGGCTCAAGACCCTCGGCCAAGTCTACATCGAAGTTTTCTTCAACTTAGCTGTCATGTACATCATAATAATGCTCATATCACTTATCCCAGGTACCGTTCAGACGTTATTCGACAATGCTGCGGAAGGGTTCGGACCTGCCAAACTGTTCGCGACAGTCCTTCTCATATACGGTCTTTTGATGTTCGGAAAAGAAGCACCACAAATGCTCTTCGACTTATTAGGCATCAAATCGACCGGCAAAATTAAAGAAGCTGCCATGCGCGGACTCAAGATGGCCGGTTCTCTTACAGCCGGTGTCGGTACGGCCGCGACTACAATGACACGAAATGGATATGGGGCAATTCAAAGTGCCATGAAAAAAGACTACAAAGGTGCAGCCGCCGGTGTCGCCGGAATGGTTACCGGTGGAGTGAGTGGCTTGGCTCGCGGAATGTATGCTAACCGAAGTGGTGGATTCAAAAACATCAAAGCGACGACTTCACGTGCAGTCAACGAAACCAATGCAGCTCAACGTAAAAATGCTCAAAGGCTCAAAGACTTCGGACACAATGCCAATCTTTATGGCCAAAACATCAACACAGCTTATACCAGTGGTAGTGGTCTCGGAAAAGCGATATTTGAACCTCTCAAAAAGGGTGTCACCGAAGGACCAGTTGGAAATTGGGCTACGGGAAGAAATTCTTATTCTGCCTTGAACGAACAGATATCTGCTATGAACAAAGCTAAGGGTTACTTCAAAAATGTCACGACCGGCTTTGGTCCATACGAAGATGCTACGAGAATGCTCAACGAAGCGAAAGCTAAAACGAACTATGCTCAAGACTTCAGTGCTTGGAAAACTTCTAGGGAAGCGGCCATCCGTGCAGCTAACCCTACGGCAAGCGCTGAAGACTTGAAAGACTTGATTAAAAAAGGAACCAAAGAAAAAGACTTTATCGCTACGCTCAGTGGCAACCCTGATTATAATGAAGTCGTAAACGCCTATGCTCAACAACAAAACTTGCGAGATACGAGAATCAATTCCAAAGAAAACGAAATCATCAACAATGCTTTGGGAGCGTTACAATATATCGATTTGAATCCACAGATTGCCTTGTCCGAAAAGGCCAAAGCCGAAAGAGACAAACTGAGATCTTTAATCGACGAAAAAGGAAACATTGCATCCGGCAAGACTATTAAAGACGTATATACGGCTTTGGACGATTTGAGTACTCGGTTAGGAGACGACATCACTATCGCATCCAGAAGTATCGAAAGACAAAAGATTATCGAAGAAGCGAAAAAGAACGGCAACTCGGGCTCTAGTTCGGGAAAATAAAAAGAAAAGAGGAATAAAGGATGAATGGCAATTACTTGATACCGGCTAACTCCAAAAAGTCGGAAATGATACTAGGTTTGTTCACACCGGTCGACCTCATACTATTCTCGTGTGGAGTAGGACTGACAATCGTCTTGGTACTCGCTCTGGCGACACACACCGACTCACTAGGAGGAATGATACTCATCCTCCTGCCCGCGTTGATTTCGGCATTCTTGGTCTTTCCGATACCGAATTACCATAACGTATTACAATTGATAATAAATATATACACGTTCTACTTCGTAAGGCAAAGGACGTACAAATGGAGAGGTTGGTGTTACAAAAATGGCAATGACAAACAATAAAACGACGGAGGATTGGCTACCGATAAGAGCCATCAACAACGGTATGATACAATTGGACAACGGCTACCTCGTGACGGGAGTCAAAATAGAACCAAAAAACATTTTCATCTTGGATAGAGATGTCCAGAACAATGTCATCTTTTCCCTTCGAAACTTTTATAACACGATAGACTACGAATTCTGGCTGATATCTGCCGGTCGTCCGGTCGACATAAACGTCTACTTGGCGAACCTGCAAGTCCAATATAACAACACGAACAACCAACACATCAGAAAACTGTTGATGCAAGACATCTCGAAGGCGAACATGTTCATGAGTACCCAGATGAATGCGGTCGACACGGAATACTTCATTCTCTTCAAAGAGAAGAGACCGGAAATCATCCAGAAAAGACTCCAAACTCTCATCGGAGGACTAGCAAACTGCACACTCAATAGCAAGCAGGTCTCGAACGACGACCTTCGCATGCTATTGGACAACTTCTTCAATGGAGCAGAAAATTCTAGATTTGGGGCGGTGACGAGCGCATGAGTTTAAAAAGTGAAATAGCCCCTAAGGGCATCGAATGGAAACCTACATCTTTTAGACTAGGGGACAAATACTGTACGATACTTTCGATAATCAGCTACCCCAAATTCATAGACCACGGTTATCTAGCCAACATCACGAACATTCCGGGTGTAAAAGTCGTCATCAAACACATTCCGATAGACTTTGCCCTGATGCGGAAGATGATAGACAAAGAGATTGCCGATTTGAAAGAGCGTTTCCAAAAAGAAAACGACCACACCTTGCAAGAGAGAATCAGACAAGATTACGAATCTCTAGAAGGATTCATCCAACAACTCGCGGCTTCCAGTGCCAAGATTTTCGATTTTCAGATGCACGTCCTTCTGACTGGCAACACCGAAGACGAACTCGAAAATAGAAAGCTCGAAATGAAAACGTACATGACGGGTATGGATATGCGCGGCATACCGCTCATGTTCGAGCAAGAGAAAGTCCTCAAATCGATGCTTCCGATTTTCCCTAAACAGGACATCGAAGACCGCATAGGAACGCCGATTCCGTCGAACACCATCGCGGCCATGTACCCGTTCGTCTTCGACTCGATTAAAGACCCGGGACTCAGTACCTTGCTCGGTGTAGACTTCTCGGGAGGTGTCGTTCTCTTCAACCAATTTTTATACCAAATCAAAAAAGAGAACAACCGCAACAATGCGAACATGCTAATTTTGGGCGCGTCCGGTTCGGGTAAATCGACCGCGGCCAAATTGATGCTCAGAAACCATTTTCGAAACGAATACAAGATAATCGCCATCGATCCGGAAGGCGAACTAGAAGAAATGTGTAGAAACTTCAATGGAGACTTCATCAATCTCGGAAAAGGTGGACAACTGGGAATGATAAACCCGCTGGAAGTCATAGTCGACGAAGACGAAGAAGACCTCGAAAAAGGACTATCTTATGCCGTCTTGACGAGAGCCTTATCCACCCTGAAAGCCTTCATGACTTATCTCTATCCGGACATCGAAGATGACGTATTGACGCTCTTCTCTGACGTCGCCCAAGACACTTACAAACGCTTCAACATAGATTTCAACACCGACTTCCGAAAATTCAAAAGTGCCGATTATCCGACGTTCGACGACATCTATGCGACCATCAAAGGAAGAATACTCTCGATGCCCGAACATACTCGCGAACGCGACGTCATGGAAAGACTCGAACTCAAAGTTCGTCCGATTACGAAAGAACTTCGATACTACTTCAATGGACATACGACCATCGAACCGGAAAGCAACTTCGTCGTCTTCAACATAAGAGAACTCATGAATTCGGATTCGAACATTCGAAACGCTCTGTTCTTCAATATCTTGAAGTACGCCTGGAGCCTCTGCCTCGATAAAGACATCAATACGGTTCTCTCGGTCGACGAAGCACACGTCCTCTTAGGAAGCCAAAACGAACTCGGTGCAGAATTCCTGGCCCAAATCCAAAGACGTAGCAGAAAATACAATACGGGAACGATAATCATAACCCAGCAGCCGACCGACTTTGCCGCCGACAAGATAATCATGCACGGCAAGGCCATCTTCGACAATGCGAGTTATTACCTGGCGATGGGATTAAAGAAGCAGGCCGTCGAAGACTTATCGAAGCTCGTCGATTTAAACGAAAACGAAATGGAGACGATAAAACGATTTAGCCAAGGCCAAGGCCTGTTCGTCTGTGGTTCGAGACGAATGCAAATTAATGTAGTCCTCACCCAAGAAGAATTAGATTCGTTTGGCACGGGCGGAGGATTATAAGAAAGTGAGTGTGATTTGACAGTATGGGAGACGACCAAAAACGACAAGAAAAAAAACAAAGTCTTTTGAAGACCGGTTGGAAGATGCTCCCTTTAACTGTCAAATTGTGGATAATTGGTGGAGTAGTCGCCCTGTTCTTCATCATCATATTGGTGACAGCAGTCGCGGGAATTATTCCCTCCAATTTTTTAGATTATTCGGACGAAGCTCAAACTTCCGACAACTTGAAAGACGAATACGAAGAATTTTGGCAAGAACTTTGTGGAGATGACTCGGAAAACTGTTCCGAAGAACAGAAGCGACGCGCCAAAGAACTGCAAGAATCGCAAGAAAAATTTTACAAACAACTAGACAATCTCGTCAAAAAAGAAAATCTGAGTGCCGAAGAAAAATACACGATACTCGCGACCATCTTCTACAATTACGAGATAGACGACTTCACGAGCGAAAATGACGCCTTCTACATCGACGAGGATGACGAAATAAACTACGAAGTGGTCGCGAGTTCGGAAAACATCTATCGAAGAGAAAAAGACTCTCTAAAAGAACTCGTCAAGCAATTCAAAGTTAACACGGTCTTTTGTATCACTGGCGAAGGGGAAAACGAGACCAAAGAAGCGCTCAAAAGACCCGATGGTGTATACTTCACCTATAACTTCTTCGAAAGCTTTCTCATAAATGTGGGCATCTACCCGGATACGGAAGGCTTCAAAGAAGCCGCGAATGCTTGCGAAGGACGAGTAAAAGCAGAGACATCCACGGACTCGGCCGTCTCGATAGAAGGATACTATCGATACTTGAGAGACTCCGACTACCTAGACACGAGACCGCAAAACATCTCCATCTTCGAATCGTATGCCAAATCCCACGACTTGGACGAAGATTCGACCCTTTGGCCATCCGAAGATAGAATAGTAGTTCGCGAACGCATCATCGAAGACATCAAAGACATAGTCGCGAACAAAATGTCGTACACTCAAGATGACAAAACGTACATCTCGTTCGGTACGGACGACGGTTACTGGTGGCCGATAGGCTCATCCGAAACCACTTCGGCCAACGGAAAACTGTACGCTTTGGGGCCTCCTCACGCCTATACGGTCACGTCGGAAGCCGCCGGAAGACTCGACCCCTTCACGGGTAAACCTTCCACCCACAGTGGTATGGACATCGCCCCGGGTGGGGCTGCCGGCACGGTCCCGGCTATCGCCGCCAAATCGGGCACGGTCGTCTTCCCACCCGCTGACGCGAACATCAACTATGGCAATGGCTCGGGCATAAATGGCTCGACCTACGGAAACTACGTCATCATCCAACACACCGACGGAAACTATACCCTATATGGACACCTTCATGCCGGAACTATCATGGTCCGCCAAGGCGACTCGGTCGAACGTGGTCAAGTAATCGGCTACATCGGTTCATCTGGTCGTTCGACCGGCCCTCACTTGCACTTCGAAGTCCGCGAAGGCCAAAACTCTTACTATAACGTCGTCGACCCGCGCAAATACATAAAAGAAGATGACCCTCGACCATCGTCGAGCCTATCCACCGACTTTGTCGCCTGGTTCGACGCCAATTTCGAAGGTACGACTGGCACGGACTCGACTGGTACTAAATACCTCGTCAAAGACGTCGGAGACGGAGTGAGAACTGCGGGTCCTGGCGTCGTCCTCGAAAGCCAAGCAGCCAAATTCGCTGCTCGCGGCATAAACGTCGCCGAATACCCTAACGGTTCCTATATAGATAAAGAAATAGTCGACTCCATCAAAGGCCAAGTCCTAGAAGAAGCCTACAGCTCGATTGAGGCGACCCTATCGAATGCCGGCCTCACCTTAGAAAAAGAGAAAATTCAAGCCCTCGTCGTCTTCAAATACAACGTCGGAAACATCGGAGGCTTCACGGACGCCTACAAAGAATACGGCGACACTCAAGCCCTATACGACAATTACTTCGGTCGATACGTCCACGTTAAAGGCGAAGTTTGGCCGGGTCTCGTAAAACGTCGCCAAAAGGAATGGGAACTTTTCCATAATCACGTATATGTATAAAAAAATATAAACTAAAGGAGTATCGATGAAAATATTTATAATATCCAGTGCCTCATTTTACGATAGAATTTCGCCCATAAAAGAATACCTCGAAAAAAAGGGATTCGATGTAATCATGCCAAACACCTATGAAAGTCCAAATCTAGAACAAGAAGTCTGGCAACAAGGACATCAAGCCCACGCCGACTTGATAAAAAAACTTTTCAAAATGAGCGAAGAGAAAATCGCAAACGTGGATGCTGTACTATGCATCAACTTCAAAAAAAGGGGTGTCGAAAACTACATTGGAGGCTCGACTTTCATAGAAATATACGAAGCTTTTAAAAATGGCAAAAAGATATTTTTATACCACGATATACCTGTGGGTATGCTCTACGACGAAATCGCTGGTTTTGACCCGATTATAATAAACGAAAACCTAGACTTGATAAAATAGAAAAGAGGTTGTATAGATGGAAGAAGAGAACCTAAAAAAGAAAAAGAATTTTACGATAATTTTGGCCATCGTGACCGTTCTCATATACGTCGCCATATTCGTCCTCATGGATAAAGACGATAGAGAATCCGCCCGCCGAAACGCCGAAATAGTCACGAATTACAGTGAATTCTACACGGTGAGTGCCTGTGCTAGCAAATACATCGACTTCCTCGCCATGAAAGATGCAGATTCTCTTCTAAACGTTCTATCCGATAGCTTCAAAAAGGAAAACAATGTCGATGCCACGAATGTCACTCGGATTCTACCGATTATCAGCCAGGGCACGACCTTCTCAGCGAATAGAATGTACTACGAAGAACTTCCAAACGGACTCTACAAATACTACATCCGCGGTTTTCTAGAAGTAGGCGGCCTCGACATGACATCCATGCAGAGAACCGAAACTTACCTCATCGTATACCTCGACAAAGAGAACAATCTCTTCTCGGCCGAACCCTACGAAGGAGAAGAATACAAAGAGGGGGTATACACATGAAAAACCGTTACAACGTAGTAGTCACAGTCATCATAATCTTGCTCTTCGTCATGGCCATCGCAGGAATATTCATCTTTTACAAGATACCTAAATCTTCGGAAGAATTCAACTATCTTAAAAACTACCAGGATAACGAATACATGCCCGTCTACATCTCCGAAGAAAAGATGGCGAGACTCTACTACAACGACTACATGTATTACGTCAAAAACGATACCGAAACCGCTTACAGCCTCGTAAACGACAAATACAAAGCCAAGAGGCTCACAGACCGTGTGCTATTCGAATTCTTCATCCTACCGTACAACAACTACGAACTCATCTCTTATCACGTCGAAGAAAAAAATGAAAAAAAGATATTCTACCTGAAACTGAGCGACAATCACCAACTGATATTCGCGACCACCGGTGTCATGAAATACGTTGTATATTTCGATGAAAATACAGTTCCCATCGAATAGAATAGCATTTTCCAAAAAAATAGTATATAATAGGTCAAAGAAAAGGGAATGATTAGATGAAATTGAAAGTTAGAGTTAAACAAAAAGATTTTATCCTATTTATAGGAATATGTATTTTGTTGTTCATAGGATGTGCCATTCTGGCGATGAACTTCATCTCACTAGGCGCAGAAGAAGGCCTCGTCGGACTGAACATTTTTGCCCACTTCAGTAAAGATGCCCTCGGTCTCACGATAATCCTCTTTGTCGTTTCCTTGGTCGGAATATTCATGAGCGTATCCTCTACTATATTCGATTTCGAAAAAGGCGGTCTCGGCCTCGTCTTTGGAGAAAAAGAAGAGAAGGGCTACAACCGCTGGACGACCGAAAAAGAGATGAAGAATACGTTCGGCATCAAGAAAGTTCAAGTAAACTTGCCGACCGCGGATGCCGGCGGAATAGTCATGATAAACGACGGGAAAAACATGTGGGTCGACGACGGCGAATACCATACCCTCATAATAGGGCAGTCTGGTTCGGGTAAAACGACCGCTCTCGTCGATCCTCAAGTCTACAGCCTCTGTAAACACGGCGAATCGATGGTCATCACGGACCCTAAAGGCGAAATTTATAGAAGACACGCGAATCGCCTCAAAGACAAAGGCTACAAACTTGTCGTCATCAACTTCCGCGACCCTCGCGAAGGAAACGCTTGGAACCCTCTTACCATTCCGTATAGAATGTACAAACAAGGCAAGACCGACAAGGCCAAAGAGTTGCTCGAGGATATCTCTCAAAACATCTTGATAGACCCTAAGAACACGAACGACCCCTTCTGGGAAAGAAGTGCGGCCGACTACTTCTCTGGACTGGCCCTCGGACTATTCGAAGATGCCAAAGAAAACGAAGTAAATATCACATCTATCAGTAACATGGCCACAGCTGGTGAAGAGAAAAACGGCATAAACACTTTTGCGAAAGACTACTTCACCTTGAAAGGCGAATCGACCGCACCGTACGAATATGCGAAAGCGACGATTGCCGCCCCGAACGACACCAAATCGAGCATACTCTCAGTATTCCAAAGCAAAATACGTACTTTCAGTACGCGCGAAGAACTCTCGGAGATGCTTTCCTATAGTGACTTCAACATGGAAGACATCGGACGCGAAAAGACTGCCGTCTTCCTGATAGTTCACGACGAAAAGACGACATACCACTCGCTCGCGACTATCTTCATCAAACAACTATACGAAGTCTTGATAGACGTCGCCCACAAAAACCCGGATGGCGCCCTCAAATATCGTACGAACTTCATTCTCGACGAGTTCGCCAACATGCCTCAGTTGAGAGATGTCACTTCGATGGTCACGGCCGCCCGTTCTAGACGCATAAGATTCACCTTCATCATCCAGAACTTCGCCCAACTAGACGAAGTATACGGCGACAAAAACGCCGAGACCATCCGCAGTAACTGTGGTAATACGGTCTACCTCTTGACGAACGAACTGTCCGCCCTAGAAGAAATAAGCAAACTCTGTGGCGAAGTCAAATCGAAAAAAGACGACAAAACAGTCTCTACTCCGCTCGTAACGGTGACCGACTTACAAAAGATGAAACGAAACGAGATAATCGTCATCCGAATGCGCATGCGACCATTTAGAACTGTACTCAAAGGCTCCTACGACATCGACTGGGGCGACCACTACGAAGAGGCAAGCATTCCGGAAAGGGATACTTACCCGGTCAAAGTCTTCGACATGAAAACCTACGTCAAAGAAGAAAAACGAAAGAAAACGATGGATGCAATCAACAAAGCGCAAGAGGCGAGTTCTCCAGGCCTATCTCCATTGCCTACTATGGGTAACAAAGAATCATTCGCTCCTAAGCCACCATCTAGTCCTCTCATGAAAGACCCATTCGACCTCGATAAACCGGTCGACATCGACGAACTGGTCAAAAACATCGACGCTCAAATTGCCGAACTCGAACGCGAACAAAAAGAAGAAGAGAAAAGACGACGCGAAATGGAGAAGGCTTCGACTCCAAGCCCAACCGCGCCTGGCCTCGCGGACAGACCACCTTTCGAAAGCATAGATAGACCTGTGAGAACCATTCCACGTCCGACCATCGAATCGATTACAGAACCGCGACCTATTCCTAAAAAACCGGTTCCAACGAACCCGGACAATGGCATAAATGTCGACAACTCGAGTGTCGTCTTGAGCAACAACCTCGTGACAGACGACCAATTCTTCGACGACTTCTTCGGGGACGACGACTAAGAGGCTCACCCGATGTTCAGTTTAGTAATCATATTCGGTGGAATACTTCTGATAGACAGTCTTATCCAAAATTCTTCCCGCACGAAGAGAAAAGAAGAAGAAGCCAAAAAAAAGGCCGAAGCCATGTTTAAAGCTAGCCAAGAAAGAATCAATAAAGAAGTAGAAACGCGCATGAAGCTATGGGAAGATTCCGGTCTTCCCCCTGAGATGTGGAAATAAAAACCATATAAAAATCCGATTCACATCGGTATTTTTTTGTCCCCATTTTTCGGACATTCTCTCATTTCATCCGTAAGACCGACGACATAATCCGCGGACACGTCCATATATCTACAAATCTTCGACAAAGTAGTCAAACAAGAACGACAAGTATAATACAAAATGTAGGAATAATGTATCCAAGTGATTATATATATACATATGCTAATGGTGTAAGCGATAAATGTTACACAGATGGATTTAACTGTAGTCTTGGAATCCCAAGCAGAGGCTGGTGTTTAACAGAGCTATTCAATGGACTCTATCGCCGCGTCCGGAGGTTGCGAGCTACGCGTTCGATGTGACCAACACTGGCTTTATCAGAGGCGATAGCACGTACTACATTTATGGGGTTCGCCCGGTTGTCTTTCTGGACTCGAAAACCGCCATAAAAAGCGGGGACGGAAGCCAGGGAAATCCGTATCAAATTTGACCTTGTATAACTTATATAAGAGACCTTGTATAAT